>JAITOH010000093.1 GCA_031290055.1 Endomicrobium sp.
AGGAAGTTCTTTGGGTTTTTTGTATAAAGTTGTTGGAAACGGTACAGATATTCTCTCGAAAATTCGAACAGGGGAAATTCAACTTTTAGGGCCTTTAGGTAAAGGATATAATTTGAAAACCTATAAAAATTTAAACCATGTGCTTGTAGCAGGCGGTACAGGCATTGCGTCAATTTATTTTCTTGCGGTTAGATTAAAAAAACAAGGGACTTTATATTATGGTGCCTGCTCAGAAAAGGATTTATTATGTCTCGATAACTTAGAAAAACTAGGTTGGAAAATTGTTGTTTCCACTGAAGATGGTTCAAGAGGATACAAAGGTTATATTACTGACTTTCTATCAAATGAATTAAAAAAAAATACTGATGTTGTATTTGTATGTGGACCAACTCCTATGCTAAAAAAAATCTTACAAATTGCAAGAAGAATAAATGTCAAAGGGTTTGTTTCCCTTGAAGAAAAAATGGCATGCGGAATTGGAAGTTGTCAAGGGTGTGCTATTAAAATAAATGGCCAGATAAAAATGACGTGTAAAGATGGACCTGTTTTTAAAATTGAAGATGTGGAGTTATAAATTCTTGTAGCCAGTAGTTTAAAATGTAATGAAAATTAAAAACGATGAATTAAGAATATTATTCAGATTGAATTAGATAAAAATAGGATTTTAAATGTCCCCAGATTTAAGTATAAGTTTTGCAGGAATTAGTTTTAAAAATCCAGTACTTACTGCATCTGGAACTTTTGGCTATGGCTATGAGCTTCTAGACTTGGTCCCTTTAAATAAATTGGGTGGTATTGTAACAAAAACAATTACTTTAAATCCTTGCCAAGGGAATTTGCAGCCACGAATAGCTGAAGTTGCGTCTGGTATGTTGAATGCCATAGGATTACAGAATGTTGGTGTTAAAGTTTTTGTTGAAGAGTGTTTTGAAAAATTACGTAGGATTGGCGTGCCCATAATAGTTAGTGTTGCAGGCACAACAAAAAATGAATATATAGAAATTGTAAAAATATTAAGCGAACAAAGTAGTCTCTCAGCAATAGAACTTAATTTGTCTTGTCCAAATTTAAAAAAAAAAATAGTTTGCCATGATTTATCGCTAATGCAAAATATACTAGAAGGTGTGAAAAGAATATCGCAAGTTCCTATTATTGCAAAACTTTCTCCTATTGTTACTGATATTTCCGAAATTTCTTTGGCAGCTCAAAATGCAGGTGCAGATGGATTAGTACTTACAAATACTTATCCTGCTATGGCTATAGACATTAAAACTATTAAAACTAAATTATTTATTATGAAAGGTGGGATGTCAGGTGCATGCATAAAGCCTATGTCGTTGCGGTGTGTATATGATGTTTACAAGAATGTGAAGATACCTATTATAGGTTGTGGGGGTATAATGACTGGCGAAGATGCAATTGAATTTATGCTTGCAGGGGCCACAGTTGTTAGTGTTGGAAGTGCGAATTTGCTTTCACCCATGAGTTCAGTTAAAATTGTTAGTGAAATTGAAAATATATTAGTGAGGGAAAGTGTAAAATCAGTAAAAGAAGTTATTGGTTTTGCAAATACTCGAGGTTAACAGCGCAAAAATTTTGTGCTAGTTTTATTATCTTTTACAATAGTGTTGTTAGCTAATAAATCATACGCAATTTAGTATAAATTGAGTGTTTTTATGTTGTTGCGTTTTGTTTAATTTGACTACTGTTATGAGGTTTGAAACTTATTAATTTAGCTAGAGGAAATGATGAAAAAGGTGATTCTGGCATTGGATGTTTGCAATTTTAAGCAAGCGGAAAGACTTATAAAAAAAACGAGTCCCTATATTGATATTTATAAAGTTGGCCCTATATTATTTATTCAATCTGGTAAAAAAATAATAAAAATGATAAAAGAAAACGGGAAAGAAGTATTTTTAGATCTAAAATTTCATGATATCCCTAACACTGTAAAACGGTCTGTTGAGTCTGCTAGAGATTTAGGAGTGTTTAGTTTAACCGTTCATTCAGCTGGAGGAGAAGAGATGCTTGAGGGTGCAATATCTGTTGAAAAACGTCCTAAAATATGGGCCGTTAGTATTCTTACAAGTCAAATTGTAGATCTTGATGAAGTTATAAAAAAGTCAAAAATATCAAAGTCTTGTGGTCTAGATGGAGTTATATCATCGCCACTTGAAGTAAAGTTTATAAAGAAAGAATGTGGTAAGGAGTTTAGTGTTGTAACTCCAGGCATTAGGTTTGAAAAATGTTACGACGATCAAAAGAGAGTTGCAACTCCAAAAGTTGCGATCAAAAACGGAGCTGATTTTATAATTATTGGGAGACCTGTGTTGGAATCAAAAGATCCGGTAAAAGTTTTAAAAGATATTTATAAAAGTATAAAAATTTAATTATTTTGGATGTAATATGAAATTTATAAAAAAAATAGGCAAATCATTTTCCTGTGGATTAAAAGTTGGATTTTTATTACAGATTGGTAGCATAGGTCCACTTTGTATGCTAGTTTTTCAGTTGTCCTTATTTATTCCGTTTGGCAGATTATTTATAGGTATTTTAGGTATGTCGCTTGCTGATTCTATATATCTCATTTTAACCCTAATCTCGGTGTCTTTCATTATAAAGATATTACAAAAATTTCGTAAAACTATTGAACTTATTTTGGGAATTGTGTTTATAATGTTTGGTATATGGGTAGCTGTAGCTTCTTTAATCAATGATAGTTATAATAAAATTTTTTTGGAACAAAACTTATTTCTTTTATTTTTTGGATTGACTTTTGCAAATCCTATGAGTGTTTTACTTAATGTTGGAGTATTTTCATTTGAAATAAATAAACACAACTTAAACATGAAAGATGCGAATTTTTTTGGGCTAGGGTTCTTATTGACCACACCAATATTTATGTCTTTCATAGCTCTTATTGGTAAATTTACAGGTGATTTTTTATCATGTAATGCTATGAAAGTATTAAACTTTATCATGGGGTTTGTTTTAATATATTTTGGAGTAAAAAGTTTGTTTTTTAAAAATAATGTACCTGAAAGAGGATAAAAATTGCATCGGGATGAACTTAAGGAATTATTTAAAAAGAGCAAAGCTCTTTTGGAAGGACATTTTAAGCTTTCAAGTGGTCTTCATTCAAATATATATTTTCAGTCTGCTTTAATTTTACAATATCCTAGGAAGACTACGCGACTTGCCGAAGAACTCGTGAGGAAAATTAAAGAAGTTAATATAAGAGTTGATGTTGTTTTGTCTCCAGCTATGGGTGGTGTTATTGTCGGCTATGAAGTTGGAAGACTGTTAGATGTGCGGGCAATGTTTACTGAAAGAATTGATGGTTATGTAGCTTTACGAAGAGGTTTTTCATTACATAAAGGTGAGAGAGTTTTAATAGTAGAAGATGTTATAACAACTGGTGTTTCTACAAAAGAGGTTATGAATTCTATAGAGCCTATTGGAGCAGAAGTAGTTGCTGTAGTGTCGCTTGTTGATAGAAGTGCAGGAAAAGTTAATTTTGCCAAAGTGCCAAGGTTTTCTCTTTTGAGTCTTGAGGTGAAAAATTACAAAAAATTTGAGTGCCCTTTGTGTAAAGTTGGTATCAAAATAATAAAGCCTGGTAGTAGGAAATGAAAACATGGGTAATATTTAATGTCATGAAGAATTTTTTTGCTATAGCTATATGATGCTACATACGTATAACTTATTTTATATCGATGATTATATAATCAGATGAGAATTGCTGTGTTTCTTTAAAAAATATTAGTTGGAAAGGTAAGTTTTGTTGTGTAACTATTTAAGTATTCTTTGGTTAATATTTTACTTGTATCATGTTTTTCATAATATAAAAGTGAATTAAAGGAGATAGTTATGTTTATTAACACATATAAAAAAGCTGGAGTAAACATTGATATTGGCAATGAATTTGTAAAACGACTCAAAAAAAAATTTCCTAAAATAGGAGGGTTTGGAGGGTTATATCCTATTGGAGGGACAAACTATAATCTTGTAGCTTCAACTGATGGTGTGGGCACGAAATTAAAACTAGCCTTTCTTCTTAACAAACATGATACAATTGGAATAGATTTGGTTGCCATGAACGTCAATGATTTAATATGCATGGGGGCAAAACCGCTTTTCTTTTTGGATTATTTTGCTTGCAATAAACTTGATCTTGCTCAGGCAGAGCAAATCATTAAAGGTATTGCTGAAGGCTGTAAGCTGGCTGGGTTGCAACTTATTGGTGGAGAAACTGCAGAAATGCCAGATTTCTATAAAGACCGCGAATATGATTTAGCTGGGTTTGCTGTTGGCATAATTGAAAAAAACAAGGAAATTAATGGTGGCAGAATAAAAAATGGTGACGTTTTATTAGGATTACCATCAAGTGGCCCACATGCAAATGGATATTCACTTATCAGAAGAGTTTTTTCCGATATAAATTTAAAGAAGTATTCAAAAGATTTGTTGGCTCCTACAAAAATTTATGTTAAAAAAATTCTTGCTGCCATTGAAAAGTTTAATTCTAATCATCAAAATATAATCGTTGGAGTTGCTAATATTACAGGGGGTAGTTTTTATGACAAAATAGAAAGAATTTTGCCACAAAATACTAAGGTTATTATTAAAAAAGGATCCTGGGAAGTTCCTGAAATTTTTAATATCATTCAAAGAGAAGGGAATATTCCAGAGGAAGATATTTATAGGACTCTTAATATGGGAATAGGTATGGTTTTGATTGTACATCATGATTCTGTCTTGCAGGTAAAAACTTTTTTGAAAGATGCAAAGGAAATAGGGCATGTTGAAAATGGGGAAAAAGGCGTTGAACTTGTATGAGTAAGTATAGTAGAAAAAGCCTTGCAGTTTTGGTGTCTGGTTATGGCTCAAATATGCAGTCTATAGTGGACTCTACAAAAGATGGATTATTGAAAGGATTAGCTGAAGTTGTTTTGGTCGTTTCAAGTAATTCGAATGCTTATGCTATTGAAAGAGCAAAAAATGAGCATATAAAAGCTATTTGTGTAGAAAGTAAAAAATTTAAAAATGAAAAAAAATTTACTGATGTAATATTGGATGAGTTACAAAATGCAGATGTAGATCTTATTTGTCTTGCAGGTTACATGAGTAAAATAGGGGTAGAAATAATAAGAAAGTATGATGGTAGAATTCTAAATATACATCCTGCACTTTTGCCAAAATTTGGCGGGAAAGGCATGTACGGACGTTATGTTCATGAGGCTGTTATAAAATCAGGCGATACAAAGTCTGGGGCGACTGTGCACTTTGTTGATGAAAATTATGATACAGGTAGAATAATTTTGCAACAAGAGGTTAATATATTTAGTAATGATAGTCCTAGAGATGTTGCGAAAAAGGTCATGATTATAGAGTGTAAGATTTATCCAAAAGCAATAAAAAAAGTAATAGAAGAAGATTTAAAGAAAGTTCATTTATTTTAGTAAATCTAGATTTAAAGTTAAAATAAAAAGATTTCTAAGGTGGGTTGAGAAAATGATATTGCGTTATACAAAACCTGAGATGGGTGCTATTTGGTCTGATGAAAATAGATTCCAAAAAATGCTTGACGTCGAAATTTTTGCAGCTGAAGCTATGTCAGAACTTGGCATTGTTCCCAAAGAAGCCTTGAAAACGATAAAGGATAAGGTGAAAATTAATGTCAAAAGAATTAACGAAATAGAGCTTATTGTAAAGCATGATGTTATAGCTTTTTTGACAGCTCTTGTTGAAACTGTGGGTTTGGACGAAGGTAGATTTCTACACTTGGGTATGACTTCTTCTGATATTTTAGATACTGCTACTGGTGCACAGTTAAAACAAGCAGCAATTCTCCTTATTGAAGAGACAAAAAAATTGAGTGCTATACTATCTGAGTTAGCACTGAGATATAAAATGACTCCAATAGTTGGGAGAACACATGGAATTCACGCAGAGCCTATGACTTTTGGTTTAAAAGTAGCATCTTGGTATTGTGAGATTATTAGGTCATTAGAAAGACTTAATTTTGCTCTAAAAACTATAAGCTATGGAAAAATTTCAGGAGCTGTAGGTACTATGGCGCATTTAGATCCTAGAGTTGAAAAGTATGTATGCGAAAAAATGAATTTAAACCCTGAGCCTGTGTCAACGCAAATTATCCCACGTGACAGGCACTCAATTTATTTATCAGTAATTGCACATGTGGGTGCAACCCTTGAGAGAATTGCTGTTGAAATAAGACATTTGCAAAGAACAGAGATTGCTGAAGTGTGCGAACCTTTTAATAAAGGACAAAAAGGTTCCTCAGCGATGCCTCATAAAAGGAATCCAATAATATCCGAGAATATATGTGGACTTGCAAGACTTTTAAGGGGGTATGCTGTAGCTGCGGTAGAAAATATTGCTTTATGGCATGAACGTGATATAAGCCATTCTTCTATAGAAAGAATTACGCTTTCAGATGCTTCTATAGTTTTGCATTACATGATTGTGAGAATGCAACATTTGTTATCAGGGCTTAATATTTATCCTGAGAATATGTTAATAAATTTAGATAAAACAAAAGACACTATTTTTTCAGGTGTATTGCTTCTTTCTCTAGTAAATAAAGGAATTTCTAGAGATGCTGCTTATGACATTGTTCAAAAAGTTGCCTTTGAGGTTAGAGATAGCAAAGTGTCTTTTCTAGAAGCATGTTTGAGAAATCAAGATATGAAGGATTATCTAACTGTTGAAGAAATAAAAAATAATTGTGATATTAAACTTCAATTTAAAAATATTGATTACATTTTCAAACGTGTGTTTGGAAGTAAA
>JAITOH010000099.1 GCA_031290055.1 Endomicrobium sp.
CTTCGCCAAAAAACATCCAAAATGTTTTAAAAATGTTAATTTTGAGGAAATTACAAATCAATGCAATCAGGCAATGAACAAAATAAAAGAACTTTCTAATACAAATAAAAAATATGATATGGTTATTCTAGAAGAATTTAATATTGCAATAAGAGATAATTTTATTGATGAAAATGAATTTATTCATCTCGTAAAATTATTATCACAAAAATCAAACTTAATTATAACTGGTAGAGGCGCTTCCAAAGCATTAATTGATATTGCAGATCTAGTAACTGAAATGAAAGAAATTAAACATCCTTATAGAAAAGGAATAAAAGCTCAAAGAGGAATTGAATTTTAATATTTAGGTGGTTTTTTGTAGCAACATTTTAGAAATATAACATGCATTGTTATAAACTAATTTAATCACTATCATGAATTTGACTTAAAAATCTGCAACGTTATGAAAAAATATATTATCTACACTATCATTTTGCTATTTCTATTTTCAAAAATAGTTTGTGCGAAAGAATATAGACGCATTATTTCCTTAGCCCCTTCGATTACAAAAACTCTTTATGAACTTGGAGTTGAAGAACTTGTAAAAGGAATAACAATTTATTGTCCATATGGAACAATTAAAAAGGAAGTCATCGGTACAATTTTAGAGCCAAATATTGAAAGGATAGCTTTACTTAATCCAGATTTAATTATTTCAACAAAAGAAGGGAACTTAGAAAAATCTATTGAAAAACTTTATCGACTTGGTTTTGAAATATATGTTATGAAATCTGCAAAAAATTTTAATGATATATGCATTAATTATTGTTCTTTGGCAAAAAAACTCAATAAAATAAAAACAGCAAAAAAAATAACAACTTCAGCAAAAAATTCAATTAACAAACTTTACAAAAAATTAAACAATATTAACTCATTAAAGTTGTTTTGGGAAATAGGTTCAGCACCTTTATATACTGCAGGTAAAAATAATTTTTTAAATGATTATAACTACTACAGCAAAACAACCAATATATATCTAAATACTAAAAAGAGTTATTTCCCAATCGACATTGAAGATGTTGTCAAACGCAATCCTGATATTATACTCATTGCTAATATGGGTCGTATTAGCAATGAAGAAAAAAAAACTTGGGGAAAATACAAAATGATTAACGCAGTGAAAAGTAACAAAATTTTTATACTTGATTTTAATTACATGCTTATACCTACTCCAGTGACATTTGCAGAGAGTTTAAAGATATTAGTAAAAACTATATATGGAGATAGATTCAATGCACATTAAAAAAAAGTTGTTCGTATATTTATTCATGCTGGCATTGTTAATTTCATTTTCCTTGTTCGCTTTGCTAAATGGTTCGATTGATATATCATTTTTTGATATTCTAAAAGGGTTGTTTAAAAACACTGATGATAATGTAACAGCAGTAATAAAATACATACGTCTTCCGAGAATTATAATGGCTTGTAGCACTGGTGCTGGGCTTGCAGCAAGCGGATGTGTATTCCAAGCAATGCTAAAAAATCCACTGGCCGATCCTTTTACTTTAGGAGTTTCTGGTGGGGCCGCATTTGGAGCTACTGTAGCTTTTGTCTCAGGGCTATCAACTTTATCAAATCTTTTTGTTCCGTTTTGTGCTTTTATAGGTGCAATTTTTTCAATATTTATTGTAAATTATTTATTTAATTTATCTAAAAATTTTGATTCAAATTCAATGATTTTATCTGGTGTTGTTGTAAGTTGCATATTTTCATCGGCGATAATGCTAATGTTTGCATTCTCCGCAACAAATAGTACATACACAGCTTTTATATGGTTAATGGGAAGTTTTTCAATGTTTGATGAAAGAATACTTCTAATTATTTTAATTGTTATAATTACTGGAACAGTAGTTTTAGCTCTCTTTGGAAACATAATAAACGTAATAACACTGGGTAATGATAAACCCAACACAATTGGCATAAATGTTAAAAAAAATGTAAAATTCCTGTTTTTAATTGCTTCTATTATTGTAGCTGCTACTGTTTCTACATGCGGAATTATAGGGTTTGTCGGTTTAATGATACCACACATAATGAGAAAAATAATTGGAGCAAACAATACAATTTTAATTCCAGCTTCGGCTGTTGCAGGCGCGAATTTTTTATTGTTCTGTGATATTTTAAGTAGAATTTTGTTTTCGCCTATAGTGATACCAATTGGAATAATTACAGGTATTATAGGTGGTTTTTTCTTTGTTTGGTTGTTAATAAAGTCAGGAAAAAGTATACAAAAATGATGCAAATAAAAAACATTTCCGTCAAGTATTTGAATAGAAAAATCTTAAAAAATATTTCATTTAATGTAAATTTTAAAGATTTTTTTGGGATAATCGGTAAAAACGGCTCTGGTAAAACTACCTTGCTAAAAGTTTTGTGTAGGTTACTTAAACCATATTTGGGAAATATATTTTTATACGGGGAAAATATAAATTTTCTTTCGAAAAAAGAATTGGCAAAAAAAATTTCTTTTTTACCTCAATACGTAGATACCAATTTGCCTTTTAGCGTGTTTGAATTTATCATGTTTGGAAGATATCCGTACATGAATATGTTTAAATTCCCATCAATAAACGATCATAATACAGTAAAAGAAACTGCGAAAATCTTAGGTATAACAAATTTTTTCGAAAGAAAAATGAATGAATTATCTTACGGAGAAAAACAAAAAGTCTTAATAGCTCAAGTTTTGGTTCAAGAAACTGACATTGTTATCTTTGATGAACCAACATCAAGTTTAGATATAGGCAATCAAAGTAGAGTCCTGCAACTTTTAAAAGATTTAAACGAACATTACAACAAAACAATAATAACTACATTGCATGATTTAAATGCTGCAGGTGAATTCTGTAATAAGTTGATTCTACTAGAAAATGGATCAATTTATAGTTACGGAACTCCAGAAAAAGTATTAAATTATGAAGACATTGAAAGAGTTTACAGTACAATGGTCATTGTAGAAACAAATCCAATTTCTAAAAAACCATATGTTGTTCCTATAAGTAAAAAGTTTTAGGAGGAGGAGATTTTGTATTATTTTATTCAATAACATTTTAAATATTATACGATAAAAGGCACGTTTATAATAGCTTTAATTATATTGACACAAAATTTCGTATATGCTTACATTATGTATGTAGGTATAAACAAGAGATTTATGTTATTCGATTTTTTGGGAGAAAATTCAGATGAAAAAAAATCTTTCGATCGTTGGTATGTGTGCTTTGTTGGTTTTTGTATTAGCTTGCAGGAAGCAAGGTGTGAAGAATTATTCTGATAGTATTTCTGGTAGTGCTGTAGAAAACGCAGAAGATATTAATTATTCTGGAGAGCCGTCATTAAGATGGGATAACGCTAGAGATGTCAATCTTAAAATTATATATTTTGACTTTGACAAGAGTAGTTTGACCAATAGCTCAATGGAAAATTTAAGAGGAAATTCAACTTATTTGAGAAAAAACCCTAAGATGAAAATCGTTGTTGAAGGTCACACTGACAACAGAGGGACAACCGAGTATAATTTATCTTTGGGACAACGCAGGGCTATGCAACTCAAAGAATAT
>JAITOH010000016.1 GCA_031290055.1 Endomicrobium sp.
ATAGGCTCTATTTATTACATAATCTGCCATTTTAATAAGCAACTCAGATTTATTTCCAAATATTGACACTGCCTTTTTTGCTCTTTTTACGCATTTGATTGCTTTTTTTTCAGCTTCACATTTCCCATACATAGAAATCGTTGTAAGTTTATCATTTTTCAAATCACTGCTTTTTTTATCAAACAGATTTTTATTATCATGTGCATCTAAAATATCATCTGTTATTTGAAAAGCCACACCTATATTTGTGCCGTAAAATTCAAGAGCACTTAAACTTTTATTATTTGCTCCAGCCAAAACAGCCCCGATTTTTAAACATGCAACTATCAAAGCTCCAGTTTTTTGAAGTTGTATAGACTGCAATTTTCTATTTAACGAATCTATATTTCCCCCTCTCCATTTACCAGTTTCAAAACTATCTTCCACTTGTCCCGCAATCATACCTTTGTAGCCACAGTAATATGATAGAATTCTTACAGCAAGATTTATATTTTTTTCACTACTTTTTGATTTTGTTATAAGATTAAACGATTCTGTAAGCAATGCATCACCACACAAAACTGCAATGGCTTCACCGAATTTTTTGTGATTTGAAAGTAAGCCTCTACGAAAATCGTCATTATCCATTGCAGGCAGATCATCATGAACTAAAGAATAAGTATGCAAATACTCAACTGCACAAGCAGCATGAATCACATTTTCAGTTTTTACTCCAAAAAGAGAAGCTGTTAAAATAACAAGAATAGGACGTAACCTCTTTCCTCCAGATAAGACACTGTAACGCATACTCTGAGAAATTATAGAATCATCTTTTGGCAGAAATTTCTTTAATGCTAAATTTATGTATTCTGCTTTTTTGGAAAGATACTTTTTAAAGTCAGTGGATTTATCCAAATTTTTACTCCTTAAAACATCTCCTTCTCAATAATAAACTATCATTTTCGGAATTTTAATAGATTTTTTCTTATACATTTTGCAATAAAGAATATAGATTTCATATAAACCTATACTTCAATTCTAAATTTTGAAAGTGATTGACTCAAGTTTTTTAAAAAATTTAAAAAAACAACTTCATTCTATAAGATACAAAAACTTACCCTAAACGCATATAGCTGTAGTTAAAATAAGAGCTTGTTATCTAAAAACTCATTTCATTTAAGTGATAAAGGAATTCAAACCTACACTTCTTCCACATTTTTATGCATACACAAAATTATTATAACCCTCAAACTAACACTTAAAACTATGATCTCAATCATAGATACTGTTATTTACATATATAGAGATAGGGTTGTGTGGGTGTGGGATTTATTTTGCTGTACCTTGAGCGCGCGTTTCTCGTATTACTGTTACTTTAATTTGACCTGGATATTCTAGCTCTTGCTCTATTTTTTTTGCTATGTCGTGAGCCAAAACTTGTGCTTGCTTGTCATCAATATATTCAGGCTCTACAAGAATTCTTATTTCTCTTCCTGCTTGTATTGCATAGGCCATTAAAACTCCATTGAAATCTTTTGCTACTTTTTCAAGTCTTTCAAGCCTTTTGAGGTAATGTTCTATAGATTCCCTCCTTGCCCCAGGCCTAGCTGCTGAAATTGCATCAGCTGCAGATAGAATAAAAGCTTCTGGACTTGTTGGAGATTCAAAATCTTCATGATGGGCTAAAATTGCATTTATCATTTTGGAAGACTCTCCATACTTTTTAGCTATATCAGCAGAAATCTGATTATGAGTTCCCTCAATTTCGTGATTGACTGCTTTCCCTATATCGTGTAGTAACCCGGCTGTCTTACAGAACATTACATCAAGTTTGAGCTCAGTAGCTATGGCTCCTGCAAGCCAACTAACTTCCAATGTATGCTGTAACTGATTTTGTCCATATGAAGTTCTAAACTTTAATTTTCCAAGCAATTTAATAATTTCAGGATTTAGACCAGAAACACCTGCATCAATTGTAGCTTGTTCTCCAACTTCTTTAAGATGTTGATCCATTTCTTTTTTTGTTTTTTCCACAGTTTCTTCAATTCTTGCAGGATGAATCCTACCATCAAGGATTAATTTTTCTAAGGCAATTTTTGCTATCTCTCTTCTCAAACCATCAAAAGCTGAAATAGTTATTGTTTCTGGAGTATCATCAATTATTAAATCAACCCCAGTTACTTGTTCAAATGTTTTTATATTTCTACCTTCTCTTCCTATAATTCTTCCTTTTATTTCATCGTTTGGAATATGAATATTTGACGTAGCAATATCCATTGTGTAGTCAGCAGCCATACGTTGTATTGCGATTGAAAGAATTTCTTTAGACTTTTTATCAGCATTCTCGTGTATTTCTCGTTCTATCTTTTGGGCTAAAATTGCAACATCTTGTCTTGCTTCATTTTCCATTTCTCTCATAAGTGTTTTTTTTGCTTCTTCTCTTGTCATATATGAGATTTTTTCAAGTACTTTTTTTTGTTCTTCTTTTACCTTATCAATTTCTAAAAATTTCGAAGAAAACAGTTGCTCTTTTAGAATATTTTTTTTTTCTTTTACAGCTAAATCTTTTTCTCTTTTGTCAATAACATCTATTTTCCGATCTAAATTCTCTTCACGCTGGTTTAATCTATTTTCCATATTTTGTAATGAGTGCCTTCTTTCCTTTATTTCTTGATCAAACTCTTTTTTCTCTCTATCAACTATAATCTTTGCTTCTAAAAGCGCTTCTTTCGATTTTGTCTCTGCAACAAGTCTTGCTTCTTTTATAATTCTTTCTGAAATTTGTCCTGCAGATTTAATATTTATTCTTGCATAAATAAGACATAAAATATATCCAACAACTAAAGCCACAAAAGCAACTAAAATAATCGGCATAAAATTTCCCATCCTTTGGCTCCTTAATCTATACCAACTTCTATTACAACTTCTTCAGTAAAAATAAAAGCAACTGGTAAATCATATTTTCTTATCGGAAGTTTATTAACAATTTGAAAATTGTAGGCAAGACCTACAGTTTTTTTAAAGGGCATATCTTTAAGCCACCTATCATAATATCCTTTACCATAACCTATCCTATAACCATTGGTATCAAAAACTACACCCGGAACAAAAACCAAATCAATATTGTCCTTTTCTACAATATTATCTGCATTAATCACAGGCTGTCTTATACCATAGATCGATTGATAAGTATTTTTTAAATCAGAAAATTTCACAGCGCACATCTTTCTATTAGTAAAATCCTTTATCGCAGGTGCAACAACGGTCTTTCCTTCACTAATGGCACAATCTACCATAAAATCGGTAATAACTTCAGAAGCACAAGATAAATAAAACATAACTGTTTTTGCTTTTTTATATACAGAAAATTTTTTAATTTTTGTAAAAATCCCAACACTATAAGAAAATATCAGATTTTGGGCTAACTTGTTTCTTAAAATTAAAAACTTATGTCTTATTTCCCTTTTTTCTGATTCCAAGTAAACGTTCGCGAATCTCTCTTTCATAACCTTTTTCTGTTGGTATATAAAGCTCTATAGGGTTACTCCAGTAATCTTGTTTTACATAATGCTCTTCAAAACTATGTGGAGATCTATATTCCCTACCATGTTCTAATCTTTCACTATCTAAATTACTGTCTTTTAAATGATTTGGAACATCCCTAACCTTACCATTTCTCACTTCTAATAAAGCCCGCTTTATAGCCATATAAGATGCATTAGACTTTGGTGCACAAGCTACGTAAATTACTGCCTGAGCTAAAATTATTTCTGCTTCAGGCATCCCAATAAACTCAACTGCACTAAGGGCAGAAATTGCAACTATCAAAGCCCTAGGATCCGCCATACCAACATCTTCTGAAGCACATACTATTATTTTTCTTGCAATAAAAAGTGGATCTTCTCCAGCAACAAGCATTTTTGCCATCCAATAAACAGCCGCGTCTGGATCTGTTCCCCTCATTGATTTAATAAATGCAGATATATGATCATAATGAGCATCTCCAGAGCGGTCATATAAGATCGGCCTTTTTTGTATTGATTCTTGAGCTACAACAACGTTAAAATCTCTAAAACTACTCTCGTCAATAGTAGCAGAAAGAAACCCAACTTCAAGGGCATTGAGGAGTTTTCTGGCATCGCCATTTACATTAAAAATCAAATATTTTTTGGCTTCTTCCGACATTTTTATTCTATGGTTTCCAAGACCATTTTCTTTATCCTTTAAAGCCAAATCTAAAATCCCTAAAAGAGATTTCTCTGACAACGGTTTGAATTCGAAAACCATGCTTCTTGAAATAATAGCTGAATTAATATAAAAAAATGGGTTTTCTGTTGTTATGCCTATTAAGGTTACTACTCCTTTTTCAACATCTGAGAGCAATACATCTTGTTGCGACCGATTAAAATGATGGATTTCATCAATTACAAGAATAGTCTTTCTACACAACACTCTAGCTCTTGATTTTGCAGACTCTATTATTCCCCTTATAGCAGCTATACCCGTTGTTACTGCATTCACTTCCTGAAAATAAGCTTGAGTTTTAGAAGCAATAATTCTTACTAACGCACTCTTCCCTGTTCCTGGTGGCCCAAAAAAAATTACTGATCTGATACTATCAGCTTCTATCAAACGACGTAAAATTTTCTCCTCGCCTACAATATCGTTTTGACCAAAAAATTCTTTAAAATTTCTAGGAATCATTCTTGCAGCTAAAGGTTTGTTTTTTTGAACTGGTAGATTTTCAAAGAAACCAAGTTGTTTCATATAAAACCACACCTTTGCGTTAGAAAATAAGTTAAAGAATTAACGTTACTATTATTTAAAGCAATTTATTGCCTCAACAATAATCACCAAATATTGCAATAAAATCACCCCCACAACTAAAAGCTTTAAGTCTATAAGAAAACCATAAGACCAACCACAACATTACAGCCAAAAAAATCAATCTTAGCAATCAGTTTTATCTAACTCCATGATAATTTCTTTTATTTTTTGATCGCATTCACCTGAAATATTTTTTTTGATATCTTTTAACTTAAGCAATTCTACTGCAATCTTCACAACCGTCAAAACTGCTATTTTCTGCGTATCTGGTACAGTAACATTTTCGATTTTTACTTCCATCCACTGTTCATTAACAAAATCCACAACCCTACTAAAACTCAACTCATCCAAATCCTCTATATTAAGATCTATATATCTTCCCATTATTCTTTCACGAACTGTCACCATACTAACTAACCTTAATCGTGTCTATTTTCTTAATAATTTTCTGAATTTTAACAACAGCATCCACAATATTACTTTTTAGGGCCACATACTCACTTATATGTTTTTTACTACGTTCCTTTTCTTTTCTCAAATACTCCACTTCTAACTTAAGCTTACAATTTTCACTAGCAAGTTTTTCCATTTTTCCAAGTACCTTTCTAATTTTTAAAGCTAAAATATCTATATTTCCCATGATGACATTCTATAATTTGTCAACATACTTGTCAATGTAGTAAAAAATCAAACCTATTCCTAGCAATATCTAAATAACCTATGCACAACAAGTATACTAATGTCTAAAATCCGTCAAAAAACTCATCGTAAATTTTTAGAAAAACAAAGAAGTATACTAAGTCTTCAAGCTATAATTAACCCTAACAGCAAGTACAACTTTTCTAGTGGAAATAATAATTTTTGATTCCATATTTGTTTATAAATGTGTTGCCCTACAAAATAGCACTTTAAAATTAGAAAATACCATAATCCATACTACTGTCTTGAATTATAAGCATTACATAGAAGATACAACTGTAAATTCACACCCTTTTTCAGCATCTGTGTTGCATATGAATTTTTAACTATTCTCAACTTTAATTTCTTGCAAAAATTAACCTTATAAAATCATGATTATAAAAACTTTTCAAAGTTAACAAAAATCTAATATACTTTTTTGTTGCCTAAATTACTTTTATTTAACCACACATCATTGCACTTACAGAATCTATAAAACACCTTTTTTCAAGTAAAAACCAATTGCAACGGACATTACAGCTTTTACCACACAGTGCTTTAAAGTAACTTCTCGCCAAATTTTCAAACATAACAACCACTAGATAAAATTCAATAAACCAACAGACAGATACAGTTTATATCAATTAAAAAACATTCTTCAATTATGCATATTAATTATATAAATATTTGCTTTCCATAAACTTTTTTAAAATATACCAAAAATCATAGTTTAAACGTTTCGGGAGAGTTTTTTTCTTTAAACATAGAAATAAGACTGTTGATACTCATAATACCTAAATCTTTATTCCCTCTTGATCTTACTGAAACTGAGTTCAGATTTTCTTCCTTAAGTCCAACAATCAATAAGTAAGGAATTTTCTGCATTGAATTTTCTCTTATTTTATATCCAATCCTTTCATTTCTATCATCTAAAATAACCCTCAAGTTATGTTTCTTTAATTCTTTCAACAGTTTAACACAATATTTTATCTGTTCATTGTTAATGGTTAATATTGACGCTTGCACTGGAGCAATCCAAAATGGCAGAGCCCCCATATAGTGTTCTAAAAGAATACCTATAAATCTTTCCAAAGATCCCATTAATGCTCTGTGAATCATATATGGCCTATTTTTCCCCCCACGTGAATTAATATAAAAAATATCAAATCTTTCTGGAAGATTAAAATCAAATTGTATAGTTGAACACTGCCAAAATCTCCCTAAAGCATCCTTTATTTTTATATCAATTTTTGGACCATAAAATGCCCCACCTCCATGATCAATTTTATATTTACAGTTAGCTTTTTTCAAAGCACTTTCAATTGAGTTTTGGGATTTTTCCCAATTTGCTATTGTACCTATATATTTTTTTTCAGGTTTTGTGGCAAGGTATATCATATATTCGTTAAATCCAAAGGTTTTTAGGCAATTTAAAGCCATGGTTAGTGCATTTACTATTTCTTCTTCGAGTTGTTCTGGTGCTACAATAATGTGCCCATCATCCTGAGTAAATCCTCTAACTCTTAAAAGACCATGTAAAACACCAGATTTTTCAAACCTATAAACTGTACCAAGTTCAGCATATCTAATTGGAAGTTCTCTGTAAGAATGTAGTCTAGTTTTATATATCATTAAGTGCATTGGACAATTCATAGGCTTCACTCGAAATGGTCTAGACTCTATGTCTATAGGGGCATACATGTTTTCATTATAAGTTTCTAAATGACCGCTTAGTTTAAAAAGATCTTCACTTGCAATATGTGGAGTAAATAAAAATTCATAATCATTTTCAAGATGTATTTTTTTCCAATAACTTTCAATGACATCTCTTAAAATAGTACCTTTTGGATGCCATAAAATTAAACCGCCACCAACAGCTTCGTTAATGCTAAATAAATTCAAGTCATTGCCAAGTTTTCTATGATCTCTTTTTTTGGATTCTTCAATTCTGATCAAATAATCCTCTAAATCTTGGCTTGTGAAAAATGCTGTTCCATATATTCTTTGTAATTGCTCTCTAGAAGAGTCGCCTCTCCAGTAAGCACCTGCCACAGAAAGAAGCTTAAAATATTTAAGTTCCCCTGTTGAATTTATGTGTGGTCCTTTACATAAATCTGTAAAATTTCCACAATTATACATACTTACTACGTCATTTTGAATTTGTGATGCTATCTCACTTTTATATTTCTCCCCCCTTTTTTGGAATTCTTCAATAAGTATACTTTTAGAATTAAATGAG
>JAITOH010000066.1 GCA_031290055.1 Endomicrobium sp.
AAGAATAAAATTTTAATAATAGGCGACGTTGCTATAAATTATAAAGAAAAACTTTCTAAGAGTCTTGGTATAAATAGCGTTTTCTTACCTTGCTTTATGCACACACCCAAAGCACACACCCTAGCAGAAATGGCTTACTATTCAATAAAAAGTGTTCACTATAGCAAAATACAACCACTTTATGTTCGTCGTTCATGGGCAGAGGAGATAAAAAAAAAGTAAAAACCCCAGAGCTATTTGCAAATTTTTACTTAATTGTTTTATATGGGTTGTGTCTGGTATACTACCCGCAATCATAAAACTCTTCTAATTTTTACAACCCTCCATATTTTAAGAGAGATGTTATCTAACAAATGAGAGAGAATTCAATTTTTATAATTCAAGATCTTTTAATTAAGTACTTATAGTACATTAGTACAGTCTTCACCTAGTACTACACATATATCAGCGTAATTCTTGTTATCATATGAAACAAATACTGTTCCTACTTTTAAAATCTCAGCAATTTTTAAGGCCTGTTTAAAATTTCCTTTGTAATCTTTTATTAATGTCCTATCGTAACTAACAGAAGAATTACTCCAATCTATAACATCAAACTTGTTCTCCCTCAAAATCCATACTATTTTTTCTGCCATACATCTTTTCTTTGAAGCATTTTTAACATCAACTAGTATCATTACAGTTCTTTTTGTTCTCTGATATGAACCCTTGTTATTATCGGCATAATATATTTTATAAAAAAATTCTTTAATATTTTCTTTGTCAAGTTCAAGTCTATTTCTTGTATATTTCACAGGCATTTCACAAAAGATAAGTGTAGGTTTAAGAAATTTAAACCTTAAAATTAGTGCTATAAGAGCTAATTTAGAAATATTAGTATTAAGAGAAGCATATTTTCTACAAACTTTGATTATACTATAAGGATTCGAATTCAAAATGCATTTTATTATTTCAAAATGATTCAAAGAATTTATGTCATTATTATCAAAATTTTTCCTCAAAAGATACCTAAGTTTTTTATTGTATCCCATTATGAAATCAATTGTCTTAAAACTCGTGCTAAAGTAAAAATCACTTGAAAAGGCATTCTTCCCGATGATATTAGATAAATCAACGTAAAATTTATCTACTGCCATGTTTATGCTAATTTTTGAATTTTCATTAAATATTTTTTTGAAACTTTTTAGATTTTGATTTTTTCTAAAAGCAACAGTGTCACTATTTACATATAAAACTTTTAACACATTAGTATTCTTATTGTACAAAACTTTATAAAAGTCAAGTCTTCCATTAAATTGGGTTCCAAGATCATATATTAAAACTGAAAAATCAACACGACCTTTGTTTTTAAGTGTCTTCATAGTTTTATCATTTACATAGGTGTAAATCCACAAAAACACAGTAGCGAGTATTAAAGTAATTAAAAAAAATGTTAACCACTTAATAGTATTATTTATTTTTTGAAACATACCAGTTCCATGTATCAACAATCTGCTGTAATATGTATGTCCTTTGTTTAATAATATATTCCACTTTTTTTCTGAGTACCTCAAAAAAAGTTTTTTCTAAATCTTTCTTCGCTAATTCCTGTAATCTTTTTACATAATTGAGTTTTCTATCGTCAGATATGCTATCAGCAACAAAAATTATTTTTTCAAGCGTACTCATATTCCTTCTACCTTGAGTATGATTTTTTATTGCATTCAAAATATCTTTATCTTCTATTTTAAATTTTTCTTTGGCAATAACTCCGCCACCAAAAGAGTGTAAAAGATGAGGCAAAAATTTAGATGTTTTTTTAAAATACTTATACGTAATTTTTCTATCATATTTATTAAAAAAATCAACAAGTTCTTTACCTGTCATGTATTTTGCACAGTCGTGCAAAAGGCCAGCAATTTGAGCTTTTAATACATCTGTATTATTCTTGTACGCAAGCTTTATAGCTAGTGCTGCAACATTATAAGAATGCTCAATTCTTTCAGGGGTTAAATGCTCATATAAATAATCAAATATTTCCTGGATTTTAACATTTTTCATTTATACAATTTATTTTGAATTATGTAGTTATAAACATTTTTATCAACTAAAGAAATTATACTAGTATAATTCCCTTTAATAAGCCTTCTTATTTCCTCAGAAGAAATGTTTTCTATTTCATTGTTTATAAAAACAGAATTATTTAAATATTTTGTTGATGTACCAATTTTAATCCCTGCTCTTTTTGCAACTATAATTTTATAACGTTTTATAATGTAATCTACATTTTTCCAATTTTGCAAATCTTGTAGAGAGTCTGAACCTATAAGCATATTTACTTCTTCCGAAGGATACAATCCCTGGAAATAATCTAAAGTTTGGTATGAGTATACAACTTTTTGTTTCTTAACTTCATACAAACTAATTTCGCTTTTTTGTAAACTTGTTGCAGCAAGTTTTAACATGCAAATTCTATCATTGACTTTTGCATATTGCTGTATTTTGTGTGGTGGAGTATAAGCGAGAACAAAAATAAGTTTTTCTAAGTTAAACAATTGAATTGCCAATTCTGCAATTTTAATATGCGATTTATGAACTGGATCGAAAGATCCTCCAAAAATAGCTATTTTACCCATTAAAAATTCCTTTAAAGCAAAAACTCCTATCCGCTTTTAAAAAACACCTTAAAATAGGTATCGTACTTTTGATAAAACAAAATTAAATTATTTAAGATTTTTTACTTGTTATTTAAGTTACAAACACCCAAAGAAAAAAATCACTACAATATTTTATACAACCAATTGCAATAAATAATTTTCACTTTTGTAAATGTTTCTTAAGCTTTATAAATGAGAACTTAAAATACCCGCAAAATATATACCTAGTAGCTAATAATTATATAAAATAATGAACCAAAAAAGTATTTTATATAATTATTAGCTACTACAACTATAACATCTTATAAGATATTGTATATAAAAAAAAATTATGATAGCATAAGAGTTTACTGATTAGTAGTTTCTGAGTGTCATGTTTGTTAGGATAGTTTTGTTATCGTTTTCCATATAGATTTTTGATTTGTAAGGACTTAAAAAAATTAAATCTTTAACCATTTGAGTCTAACGTTAAATAGATACCGTAAGGTAATAAGATGTGTAGTTTATAGTCGCTTTAGCATCTGTCTAACTGTGTGGTGTTTGTTTCGTACTGATTGGAGAAAATATGAACAAAGATATTTTTGATGTTGCAAATATGAAACTCGAAAGCAGAATATTCATAGGTAGTGGCAAATTCCATAATAACAAGCTTATCCCTAAATTAATTGAGGCTTCTATGGCACAAGTTATGACCGTAGCCGTTAGGAGATTTGATTTTGAAAATTCAAAAGAAAACATTTTAGAGTATATACCAGAAAATGTATACATAATGCCAAATACTTCTGGAGCAAGAAATGCGGATGAAGCTGTACGAATAGCGCATATTGCAAAAATTGCAGCTAGGACTGATTTGATTAAAGTAGAAATAATAAACGACAATAAATATCTTTTACCTGACAACTATCAAACAGCCATAGCATGTGAAATGCTATCGAAAGAAGGTTTTAAAGTATTTGCCTACATGAATGCTGATTTATATGCCGCAAGAGATATGCAAAACGCAGGAGCAGTTTCAATTATGCCTTTAGGAGCCCCTATTGGGACGAATAAGGGTTTGAGAACAAAAGAAATGGTTAGAATTCTGCTTGAAGAAATTGATACTCCAATAATAATTGATGCTGGTTTGGGAAAGCCTTCTGACGCATGTGAATGCATGGAACTTGGATGTTCTGGTGTAATGATAAACACTTCAATTT
>JAITOH010000020.1 GCA_031290055.1 Endomicrobium sp.
AGTTTAAAATCTACTACAACTTTAACTTCTTTTTTTAACAAAGATTTTTTTACTGACAATTCAGAAAAATTTGATGCCACACCGTTCTTTAAAGTACACACACTAGCAATGTATATATCAACCTTGTCTGGATTAAAGCTTACACCTGATCTGCTTGCAGCCGCAACAACTCTACCCCAATTTGCATCTGCTCCAAAAATTGCAGTTTTAAAAAGAGGGGAAGTCGCTATCGCAGAGGCTATAATCCTAGCGTCACTTTTGGTCTTAGTGTTTTTAACTTCAATTTCTATAAATTTTGTCGCACCTTCACCATCTTTTACAATGGATTTAGCAAGCTCAAGAGTAAGCTCATTAAAAATTTTTATAAAATTTTTTAAATCTATTTTTGATAATCTTCCAGCTCCACTTTTACCATTTGCCAAAACTATTATAGTGTCGTTTGTAGACGTATCACCATCAACAGATACACAGTGGAAAGACTGTTCGATCGAATTTTCTAATATTCTCTGTAAAGAATTACTATCAATTTCAGCATCGGTTAGAATAAACGAAAGCATCGTAGCATGATACCCTTGCATATTTGGATGAATCATACCAGAACCTTTTACGCAACCCCATATTTTAACAATATTACCATTTACAGTCTTAAACCTCCTACTAATTTTTTTTATACAAGTATCAGTAGTCATTATAGCAAGGACCGCTTCATCTTCATTTTTTAAAGAAAAACCAAGATTGTTTTTTAACAGTTCTACATCTTTTTTAAATTTATTCTTGGAAATATTCAAGTATTTTCCTATGATTCCAGTCGAAGCACACAAAACAGAACCAGGTTTAAGATTGAAAAAATTTTCTACTACTAAACACATATCCTCAGCATCTCTCTTACCTTTAGTACCAGTGCAGGCATTTGCACATCCTGAGTTCGCTAATATTGCAGAAAATTTTCCTCCTTTTTTTAATTTTTCAATATCTACAAGAACTGGTGCTGCTTTTGTTACACTACTTGTAAACATTCCAGCAACACTCGCAGGCAACTCAGAAATAAAAAGAGCTAAGTCCTTTTTGTGTTCCTCTTTCGAAATTCCACTACATACCCCACTAACTTTAAATCCTTTAGGCAACATTTACTGACCCCACCTTTAATTGTGTTAACAAAGCAAAGATAAAAAATATCACTGAGATCGTACTTTATAAATTTACAATGCAACAAAAATACAATCCTAAAGGACAATTCACTCTAAAAAATCAACCCTTACAATAATAACGTTTAAATTTCAAAATGAAAATAATCATTTCTGAAATTCACAATACCTTTGCACTTTTATAACTAAATAAAACTCTTTTTAATAACAAAAAAAGATCGTGGTAACCTAAACCGTATAGAGTCCAGAATTTTTTATTGCAACGACCTAATATTCCAAACTCTTAAAAAATCTACTAACTATTAACTATACGTATGTTTCCACGACTTAATTTAGGATTCTCTCTTTTTAATTTATAATAATCCAGTTGATTCAGATAAACCAAACATAATATTCATATTTTGCACTGCCTGCCCTGATGCACCTTTTACTAAATTATCTATAACCGAAACTACCATAAGTTTATTTGTTCTTTTATCAACTTTTATACCTATTGCACAATAATTTGTATTCAAAACATCTTTAACCCCTGAAACTATACCTTTATTTAAAATTTTTATAAATTGTTTACCACTATAAAACTTTCTATATGCTTCAATTATAAAAGCCGTAGAAACCTGCTCTAGCATACTTAGATAAATAGTTGAAAGCATTCCTCTTTCAATAGGAATAATGTGTGGAGTAAAACTCACTTTTATACTTTCTCCTGATAAATTTGAAAGCTCTTGTTCTATTTCTGGAATATGTCTATGCTCCCCTGCTATTTTATATGCCTTAAAATTTGGATGCTCACTACTAAAATATTCTTGACTTTTTTTTCTACCACCTCCAGAGATACCACTTTTCGAATCTATAACTATCCCATTCAAATCCACTAACTTATTTGTTACAGCTGGGGCACATCCCAAAATGATTGACGTAGGATAGCAACCAGGGTTAGCAACAAGCGAAGCTTGTTTTATTTTATCAGCATTAAGTTCAGACAAACCATAAACCGCATCACTGATATACTCTTTTGCAGTATGCTCAACGTTATACCACTTTTCATAAATTTTCGGTGCACTTAATCGAAAATCTGCAGATAAATCTATAACTTTAACACCAGCATCTAAAATCGGAGCAACAATTTCAAAACTAACGGCATGAGGTAGAGCTAAAAAAACAACATCACTTCTGTTTACAACCTTTTTTACATCAAAACCCTCAATTTTTAAATCCAAATGACTAAAATATGAGTATATATCCTTTAGAGATCGATCTCTAGAAGAACTTCTCCCATAAAGCCCAGTGATGTGAACATCACTGTGGTTTGAAAGAATTTTTAAAAGTTCTTCCCCAGTATACCCCGTTATGCCAACAATTCCAACCCTAATCAATTTTTCTCCAGTTTTTATAGTAGTAATAAACCAGGCAAATTACTTAAAATTCTTGTCAATTTTAGGGTACACTGACACCACAATTTCACCAAGCATTTTATGCCTGTTTTTAATACTTGCTAAAACCTCTACTATTGATCCTCTTATAAATTCTTCGAATTTTTTTGTAATTTCACGAGCAATACAAATTCTAGCATTTTCACCAAATACTTCCACACATATTTCCATAGTTCTTAATATTCTATGCGGAGATTCATAAAAAACAATAGTCTTTTCTAAATCTAAAAACTTAAAAAATTCCTCTTTTATTTTATTAGATTTTTTTTTTAAAAACCCACAAAAAACAAATCCATTCGTAGGCAACCCAGACCCAACAAGTGCGGTTATCACTGCACTCGCACCAGGTAAAACTTCAATTTTTATAGCTTCTTTTATTGCTGTTTCAATTAAAATATGTCCGGGATCTGAAATTCCAGGCATACCTGCATCTGAGATAAGAGCAACCTTTTTACCACACGACAATTTAGCAAGTATACGTCCAACCCTATAACGCTCATTGTAAGAATAACAACTTATTACAGGCTTAAAAATCTTAAAATGAAACAAAAATTTTAAACTTCGCCTCGTGTCTTCACACGCAATCAAATCACACTCTTTAAGCACCCTTAAGGCTTTCAAAGTTATATCTTCAAGATTTCCTATAGGAGTCGGAATTACATACAAAATTCCACTCATTCTTTCACCATTTATACACGATCAAAATAACTTTATACTATCTATATTATACAAATTTCAAATCTATAAGTCAATTAAAATTCTATTAACTAATTTAGTTTTTATTCAGTACCATCTTTATTGACACTTTATTTGCAAAATCGGTACAACCAACTTGTGTTATTATAAAAAACCACTCAAGATCCTAAAACCACTTTGAAATATAAGTTATTTTTAAAAAAATAAAATAGACATTTTAAATGTTACAAAGATTGTGATGGAATACTCATAATCGTCTACCTAGAAAGTAAAAAGTTACATTTTATTAAGTCTACACAGACTAGTTCATTGGATTTTAATTTGTTTTTATAGTTTTTTTCGGTTTATCCAGCAAATTCTCTATCGAAACTACCAAATTTATAGTATAAACTTTTTCATTTATTTACTTTAAAGCCAAAGTAAGAATTCATATTCTAAGCTTATAGTTATAAAACGCAAGTAAATTTTATCTACCAAAATTCTTCTTATTGAAGGATATACCACGTAATTAGTTAAAATAGTTTTTTAAGACAGCGTTGTAGTAAGTAATAGTATCACAGCCAAGGCTTTCACCACTAACCCATAAAATTATACATTTCAGAAATGATCTTAAAAACGTTTTGCGTGTCTGTTGTTTTTATCCTTTTCCTAGTTCTTATATTATTTTTATACCACATTAACAATATAGCACTTTAATAAGTGCATTTTAATCTAAAGCAACTAAAGTTTTGCATAACATTCATACTCACAAAAATATTAGCTAAATAACCATATTTTACTTTAGAATTTACATCTCAACACTAGTATCAAAATTATTATAAATAAGTTTATATATGTTATAATTAATGTTGGAAATTAAATACAACGTTAATTCACTTGTTGTGAAAACTTCACAATATTGAGGTTTTCGGGAGATTTATTAATAATTGTTAAAAAATTTAAAATGAGGTGGTTTATTTGTTGTACATAATACTAAAATGGAAGTTTAAATGAAATTTTCATCCTACACAAACGTAGCTTTAGCAGCAGCGAAAAGAGGAGCTTCGGTACTTCTTAAATATTACAAGAAATTACTCAATGTTGAATACAAAGATGGGATCGATCCTGTTACTCAAGCTGATAAAAACTCTCAGAAGACTATAATAAAAATTATAAAATCTGTTTTTCCACAGCACGGCATTTTGGCAGAGGAAGAGGGAGTGGTAAATGAAACAAATAAAGACTATTGCTGGATCATAGATCCTCTAGATGGCACAGTAAATTTTGTGCACGGAGTGGATATGTTCTGTGTTTCTATAGGACTAAAATGCAAGAATGAAATCGTTTCAGGAGTTATTTATTCTCCAATCACAAAAGAAATTTTTATAGCTGAAAAAAATAAGGGAGCATGGCTTAATGGAAAAAAAATTAATGTGTCAAAAGTAAAAGATACAATTCGATCATTGGCTGTTACTGGGTTCCCCTACTATGTTAAAAAAAATGATACGAATGCAATAGAAATTTCACAAAATATAATGTTAAAATTTCAAGGGATAAGAAGAATCGGATCTG
>JAITOH010000035.1 GCA_031290055.1 Endomicrobium sp.
GGTGAAGCTATTGCATGGCACTTAAAAGAAGTACTAGATCTTTCGGAGTCTCAAATTTCAAGAATAACATTTCATGAAATTACATCTGAAGCCATAATTGAATCCATAAAACACCCAAGAGAACTTCAAGTGGGGCTTATAAACAGTCAGCAAACTCGTAGAATTTTGGACAGAATCGTCGGGTATAAGCTTTCTCCTCTTTTATGGAAAAAGGTGAGAATTGGACTTTCTGCTGGAAGAGTGCAGTCTGTAGCCCTAATGATTGTATGCGCTAGGGAAGAAGAAATTAAAAACTTTATTCCAAAAGAATATTGGAGCGTTAATATAAAACTCTCATCAAAACTAAAAAAAGATGCTGTAGCATTTTCAGCACAGCTGGTTTCAAAAAAAGATGTTAAATTTGATAAATTTTCAATAAAAAATAGAGAAGAAGTTGATAAAATAATAAAAGGCCTCAACAACATAAAATGTATCGTAAAAGCAATTGATATAAAACAACACAGACGTTCACCTTACGCACCTTATACAACTTCTACTATGCAACAAGATGCTTCAAGAAGACTTGGATTCTCTGCTTCAAAAACAATGAGCATTGCACAAAAGTTATACGAAGGCACTAACATAGGCGAAGACACAGAATTTGGACTTATAACTTATATGAGAACAGATTCTTTAAATATTTCGAAAAATATTCAAAGTGAAGCACTGAAGTTTATAGAACACTTTTATGGAATTAAATTTCTTACTAAAACTCCAAGAATTTATAAAACAAAAATCAAAGGAGCACAAGAAGCTCATGAAGCTATAAGACCTACGTCTCTAAATAAAACACCATCTCAGATAAAACAATATGTATCTTTTGACGAGCTTAAACTTTACGATTTAATATGGAAAAGATTTTTAGCAAGTCAAATGACAGATGCAATTTATAGTACATTTACAATAAAAATTTCAGCAAAAGATTATATATTTAAGGCTTCTTACAGCACATTAATTTTTGATGGATTCCTAAAAGTTTATAATGTATCATTATGCAATGAAGAGGAAATGAAACTTCCTCCACTAGAACTTGGCGAGGAGCTAAATCTTTTAAATATCACTCCTCAACAACATTTCACAGAATCAGCACCAAGATATAGTGAATCAAGCTTAATTAAAGCCCTAGAGGATCATGGGATAGGAAGACCTTCAACGTATGCTCCTATAGTTAAAACTATTTTAGACAGACTATATGTACGCTTTAACAGTAAAAAACTTATCCCTACAAATCTCGGAATTGTTGTAAATAACATTTTAAAAAACAACTTCGAAAACATAGTTAATGTCAAATTCACCGCAGATATTGAAGAAAAATTGGATGCTATTGCAGAAAATAAAATCGCATGGCAAAATGTTTTGAGAGATTTTTACGAACCATTTGAAAAAGATTTAAATAAGGCAATAATAAGTCTGGGAAAACAAAAAATTCAATTACAACAGACATCAACAACATGTCCTGAATGTGATAATTTTATGGTTATAAGATATTCCAAAGGAGGGCAATTTTTAGGATGTTCCAAATATCCAAAATGTAAAACAATTTTACCTTTAGATAAATATGGTGAACCTATTACAGAACCACAAGAAACTGATATGAAATGTGACAAATGTAGGGAACCATTGATAAAAAAAATTGGATTCCGCGGTATTCATTATCTTTCATGTAAAAATTATCCAGAATGCAAGACTACATATAAAATTGATAAAAACGGAAATAAAGTGATTAAACCAAAGCCTGAACATACTGATATAAAATGTGAAAAATGCGGTTCTGAAATGCTCAAAAGAGCAGGAAAAAAAAGAGATTTTATTACTTGTTCATCATTTCCTAAATGTAAAAATTTACAATGGATAAAAACAACAAAACTCTAAAAATAAACAATATGCGAGTTAATAACAATATAATAGGAAAAGAAAATAATGAACAAATAATTTATTTTAGGAAATATCTTGAAGCAGAGCGAAACTTTTCTTTCAACACTTTAAGAGCTTATACAAGAGATATTTTTGATTTTGCGTATTTTTTACACAAGAAACAACTAAATTTCTCTCAAACCACAAAACACGAAGTACGAAGTTTTATTGGAAAGATAGGCGTAAAAAAATTAAGTAAGACAACTGTTATAAGAAAACTTGCATCTATTAGAACTTTTTATAAATTTTTAGTAATCAACAATATCATTAAAAAAAATCCTATAGAAAATATATCTGGTCCAAAAAAAAATAAAAAATTACCACTATTTTTAACTGAAATGGAAATGCAAATTCTCTTCGATATACCAAATATGAAACTACGTGACAAAGCAATGATTGAACTTCTTTATTCATGCGGGTTAAGAATTGGAGAATTAATGAGTTTAAATCTAAAAAATATAAATTTCATTTCAGGAACTATTAATGTAATAGGTAAAGGTAGTAAAGAAAGAATTGTGCCTGTAGGAATTCCATGCCTTCTTGCGATAAAAAATTACATTGACGAACGTTATGTTTTAGGGCTTCCTTATGAAGTACCATCTCCACTGTTTTTAAATAATCGCGCAAAAAGATTAAATCAGAGAAGTGCAAGAAGAATTCTACGTACGTATTTTACTAAAGCAAATCTTAATAAAAAAGCAAGTCCTCATACTATAAGACATACTTTTGCAACGCATATTCTCGACAGAGGTTGTGATTTACAAAGTGTTCAAGAAATGCTCGGGCATAAAAATCTTTCCTCAACACAAATTTACACTCATGTCACAATAGAAAGTTTAAAAAAAGTTTATAAAAAAGCGCATCCAAGAGCAAAGTAGTTAAAATGCAATATATGGAAACATTAAATTTATTCATCTATAAAATTATACACAATAAAGTAAAATACGTAATCTACTTATAAAAAAACATAGACAAAAAGGGAAATACACACTATGAAAGAAAAAGATCAAATGCAACTTTTAATAGAAGAAACCGGATGTGATCAAACAGAAGCAAAACTTGCTCTTTTTCTTTCAAACAATAACCTTGAAAAAGCTATAACCACTATAGGATTTATACTAAAATTTATTATTGTATTTAAAATAAAACTTATATTTCCAAAAGAAAATATCTATGCTCTAATGCAACTAGTAATAAATACAAAAATATCTGAAATTTTACGTTTCAGTTTAGTATTTTCTCGTAATCCAGCTATATATGAGATATCTGCTGTAGATATGGATTGGTTTTCTTTTGAAAAGACAATTTTTTCCGTACGTTTAGACACAGGCACTATGGAAAATTATACTCAAAAAATTGAAGAAGATTTGAAACTTTATATTCAACAATCGGTAAAAAAAACAGTACTTATTTCAAATGACAAAATTTCAACAATAATGAAAGATTTCTTTCATCCAAATATTGTTGAAATACAAGTTTTAAATGAAGAGATAAATCTGTCACAATTTAAGAAACTTCCAGACTACAACACAAAACAAAATGAAAGTTATTTTACAGGTTATGATTTAGGATTCGTACAACTTCATGTAAAGATAGTTGAAGATCCAAACGGCAAGCCTGCAAAAGCAATTAAAGTAGGTGATACTGTGTTGTCAACAATAATTGATGAAAGAGATCTAGCACATTATCTTGCTCATTTGATTGGCGG
>JAITOH010000057.1 GCA_031290055.1 Endomicrobium sp.
ATGGATATATTTAAAAAGCCAGCAGGGCAATGGATAGAAGAAGTAAAAAGTAAAATAGAAGAATTGCAACTTAAAAATCCGGATATTACAAAAGAAGAGGCTATTGAAACAATAAAAAATTTTACAACACTAAAAAAACTCTCAAATGACTAGGTAACTTAAAATACTAAAAAAACAAAACCACGGTAGGACTCGAACATTATTAACCCCCGAATTTTTAACTTAAAAATATACGTTTGTTTGTTGTAAAAAAATTGCATAATTTATTGTACATCCATAACAGAATACGATATAACCTTATTTTTACAAAAAACTCCGACGGCTGGACTCGAACCAGCAACCAACCGGTTAACAGCCGATTGCTCTACCATTGAGCTACGTCGGAACTAATGATACACCACCGATTACGATTATTGCTTATTTCTTTTTTTTTTTCAAGAGAGATGATTATCTATGGTAATGGTATATGCAAATATAACTACATAAATTGACACAAATAAAAATTCTAGCTATAATGGCTCTACAGAGAGGGTGATATTAATTAGATGAAAAGAACATTTCAACCAAATAAAAATAAAAGAAAAAAAAAAATAGGCTTTATGGCAAGAATGTCGACACCTGGTGGAAGAAGAATCTTGAGTGCTCGTAGAAAAAAGGGACGCAAAACTATAAGCGCGTAAAATTTATGCAAATGGCAAATGGGTTATCTCTGAAAAACACAAGCAAAAAAAAATTCTCTCTCAGGTATTTTGAGCGATTACATAAACGAGAAGATTTTAATAGGGTATTCAAGAATGGTTTAAGAGTTGAAAGTAAAAGTATAAAAATTCTGGCCTATGAGAGAAATGATTGTTACTGTGTGAGAAGACTTGGAATTGTTACATCGAAGAAAATAGGTGCTGCGACAGTAAGAAATAAAATCAAAAGAAGACTAAGAGAAATTTTTAGAACTAGTAAACATTCATTGGAGCCAAAGTTGGATTTAATTTTCGTTTTAAAACAGGAGGTAGTATCGTTGAATTATAATGATCTAAAAAAAGCTGTTTTAGATTTAGTGAAAAAAGCAAATTTGTTTTTGAATTCGGAGTAATATGTGAGTCAAACAATGCTTTTTTTTATTAAATGTTATAAAATCATTTCCCGGAATTTTCCGCTTAGATGTCGCTTCTATCCAAGTTGCTCCACTTACGGCTACCAGGCTATAAAGTTATGTGGATTTTTAAAAGGACTTTTTCTAACTTTGAAAAGAATTATTCGTTGCCATCCTTTCTGTAAAGGTGGGTATGATCCTGTGTCTCTGCCTAAGAGTAAAACTAACGGCACCAGGAGGAACTCAGAATGCAAAAAAATTCCATTCTATTCATAGTTTTTTCAATTTTTACAATTTCTTGTTGGTATTTTCTTTTTACTCCAAAACAACAAAAATCTATAAAACCCCAAAGAACAACTTTTTCAGATGTTAAAAGTATAGATTCAAAAAAAGATTATAAAAAACACTGTACGATGCCGTACAATGAAGAACTGATAAATATTGAAACCGACAGCTACAAAGCTGTTCTAACAACTAAAGGTGCATCAGTGTTAAGTTGGACCATTAAAGAGAAAAATGGCAAATGGGTAAATTTAGTACCTAAAGAATCAACACCAGTTATGGCGAATTTGCCAGAAATAAATTATAAAGTTGTTTCAAAAACAAATAAAGAAATAGTTTTTGAATACAAATCTATGGAGGGTTGGAAAATTGTAAAAACCTACAGCCTATCAAGTCTTTACATGCACAATTTAAAGATTTACATTGAAAGAAATAGTGCCACGGTGCTATTTCCTAAAATAAAACTTGAATGGGGGCCAGGTCTTGGCACTGACAGCAAGGAAATGAAAGAAAACATCACATTGACAAGAGCTTTAGCTTACACAGAAGTAAAACCTAACAAACTTAAAAAACTTAAAAACAACTCTGAAACCAGTGCTTTATACAAATGGGTAGCTATTGACAACAGGTATTTTCTTGTTGCATTTATACCAGAAAATCCATCAGATTTCGATAAAATTATTTCTTCGAAACCTGATAAAAAACACCCTTACTCTGTTACAATTACAACTCCGCATTTGGAGGAAAATAATAAGAAAAATTATTCCATAAATTTTTATTTAGGACCCAAAGGGTACACATGTTTAAAAAGCTATAGATTAGGCCTTGAAAAAACTATAGATTTTGGATTCTTTGGGTTTTTAGGAAAAATAGCCTTTGCGAGTTTAGCATTGCTTTATAACATAACACATAATTACGGCTGGGCAATTGTAATGCTTACAGCCATTATACAATTTTTGGTTCTGCCGTTAACACTGAAAAGTTTTAAATCTACAGCAGTAATGAAAGAGATTCAACCCATAATAAAAGATATCCAAATAAAATATAAAGATAATCCTAGAAGACTTCAAGCAGAAATGCTAAACGCCTATAAATCGCAAAAAATTAATCCTTTAGGTGGATGCTTGCCTATGCTTTTACAACTTCCGATTTTTTGGGCCTTTTTTACAGTCTTAAGGAACACTTATGAACTTAGAAATGAAGGCTGGATGCTTTGGATAAAAGATTTATCAGCACCTGATCAATTTATGCATTTAGGATCTTTTAATTTTAATCTTCTTCCCTTAATAATGGGTATAGGAATGTTTTTTCAACAGAAAATGACTGCATTAACGTCGGATCCAACACAGAATAAGATAATGTATATAACACCTATACTATTTATTTTTATGTTCTGGGCATTCCCTTCTGGACTCGTGCTTTATTGGATTACCAATAGTGTTATTTCAATGATAGAGCAATATTTTGTAATAAAAAAAAGCACACCAGCGCACATACAGTAATAAAAAGTTAAGTTTTTTAATAAAACAACTCTAAAATTAACACAAAAGAGGTTATGGACTAATGTTGAAAGTAGAGTTCAGAGGTAAATCTGTAGACGACGCGTTAAACAAAGGTTTATTGTATCTTAACTGTAACAAAGAAGATGTAGAGATAAAAATTGTAAGTAAAGGTTCAAGTAAATTTTTTGGGCTTATGGGTACTAATAAACCTGCCATAATTTTAATATCGGTTAAAAATTCTAACAAAACACCGTTTAATACAAATCATAAAAAAACTTGTGAAAAAGCAGAATTCATTTTATCACAGATCCTTTGTAAAATGGGCATTCAACTAAATAAAATTGAATCTTCTTTCAGAACTGCTAATATAACTATTAATATTACGGCAATTGAAAATTCTTTTGTTATAGGTAAAAACGGACAAACTCTTGACGCTTTAGAATACATTACTCAAATTATTGTAAACAAAGAATTCGACACTAAATATAAAGTAAATTTAGATTGCAAAAACTATAGAGAAAAGCAAAAAGAGAAATTAAAAATTATAACTAACAAAGCTATTGAGTACGTTAGGCAAACAGGAAAAATTTATTATTTTGATCGTATGAGTGCAAAAGAAAGAAAAATA
>JAITOH010000096.1 GCA_031290055.1 Endomicrobium sp.
CATCTGTTGAACTTATTATTTTATTTCCATCAAAAACAAAATTCTCAATCACTGATGGACTTGTGCCTGAAGCAACAATAATTTTAGCTGCATAAAGTTCTAAAATAATATTTTTTTCATCATCTGAAACTATAAGAATATTTTTTGTTTTGAATGATGCAGAGCCTTTAACTATATCTATGCCGTAAGACGATAGTACCATTTTCATACCGTTTTTAATATTAGAAACATTTTTCTTTTTTTTTTCAATTATATCGGAAAAAACGATCGGGCATAAAGTAGCTTTAAAACCATATTCATAAGATTTTTGAACTATCTGTTTTGTTTTTAATGCCTGCCATAAAAATTTTGTTGGAATACATCCGCAATTTAAGCACGTACCACCTATAAAAGATTTTTCTATAATTACAACTTTTGCTCCAAATTGTGCTGCTCTTACAGCTGCACTGAAACCACCTGGCCCTGAACCTACTATAGCAATATCATAACTATCTAAAATCTTCACCTATACATCTCCTTTCAGTAAAATTATACAATTTTTCACACACAGACTTTTTTTCTAACCACATAGGATAAAACACAAAGTTTATATCAAACAACATTAATATATTTTTATTACATAAATCACACTATTAAAAACTATAAAATTTCTTAAGATCCATAATCACTTTAGCTTGTATTTATTCTTACAAATCATTATTATTGACCATACCAAATATAAAGCAAACCTTTATTTATACTAGTAGACCAACACTGTTATATAAACAGTAAAAACTATACTTTTTCAGTTATTCATAACTGGAAAAAATCAACCATCTTATTTTTTTCCAGAAATCCCAAAACAATTTAATTATCACTAGAACTTAGTAAAAATTTACTCTAAAGCGAATCAATTTTTTTATTTGTAAACGCGAAACTATACTTTTATCACTCACCGATAATGTTCATAGTATAAAACACCTTTAAACTTTAAGAATTCTTATTAATTCGTGTATTAAATCTTTATGTTTAAAAAATTTAATGCCTTCTTTACCGTCTTTTCTTGCTTTAAATTCTATGTTATCAAATAAAAGATTTTTTTCACTAATCGTTACCCTGTAAGGAATTCCCATTAGATCTGCATCTTTAAACTTAACTCCTAATCTCTCAGCCCTATCATCGATCAAAACATCTAACCCTTTTAAAGAAAGTTCTTTACATATTTTTTCTGCTTTTTCCATAATTTGTTCATTTTTATAACTGACTGGAATGATTACAACTTCAAACGGAGCAATATTGGCAGGCCATATTATGCCGTTATTATCATAAGATTGTTCTATCGTAGCGGCAAGTATTCTTGTAACACCTATACCATAACAACCCATAACAATAAAATTCCTTTTCCCTTCTACATCAATATACATAGCGTTCATTGATTTTGAATATTTAGTACCAAGCTTAAAAATATGTCCTATTTCAATACCCTTGGAAAATCTTAAATTTCTTTTACATTTAGGACAAATTTCACCAATTGTAATTTTTCTCAAATCAGCAACTACATCAACACTATAATCTCTTTTATAATTTAAATTTTTTATATGATAATTTTCCTTATTTGCGCCAATAATTGCATTTGATATTCCAATAACAGATAAGTCAGCTACAATCTTTAAATTTTTAAGTCCTAAAGGTCCTAAAAATCCTATAGGGGCTTTTGTAAAACAAGCAATAATTTGTTTATCTGCAATCATAACTTCACTTGCATAAAGTAAAGATTGGAGTTTTATTTCGCTTACTTCATGATCTCCTCTAATCAAAACAGCAACTGGGTTTTTATCTACAATATAAATCATTGTCTTAATAATTTTTTTTTTTGATACTTGAAAAAAATTTGCAACATCTTCAACAAAAGAAATATTCGGAGTAAATGTTTCTTCAATAGGAAGTTCTTTTTCTTTAACTTGTTCATCTCTTAAACATTCAGCTTTTTTACTATTTGCTCCATAGCCACAACTGCACCATACTATTTCTTCTTCACCAGTATCCGCCAGAACAATAAATTCATGTGAAAATGAACCTCCTATTGAACCAGATGAAGCTTCAACAGCACGAAATTTAAACCCACACTTTATACATATATTTGTATAGGCATCAAACATAATTTTATAGTACTTTTCCAAATCTATTTCATCAACATGAAATGAATAAGCATCTTTCATTAAAAATTCTCTTGACCTCAATACACCAAATCTAGGACGTATTTCATCTCTAAATTTTGTCCCAAACTGATATAGCATAATAGGAAGCTGTTTATAAGATTTAATTTCCTTTCTTATCAAATCTGTTATCAGTTCTTCAGATGTTGGAACAAGACAAAATTCAGATCTTTTCCTATCCATCAGTTTAAAAAGTTCTTTGCCATAAACACTCCACCTACCTGTTTCAATCAACAAACTTTTAGGAGAAATTAAAGGAAGCGATATTTCTTGGCCACCTATAGCATTCATTTCACGTCTTATTATATTCTCAATTTTTCTTAAAGCTTTAAGTCCTAAAGGCAGGAACTCATAAACCCCGGAAGCAAGCTTTCGTATCATTCCAGATTTTATCATTAATTTTGTAGAAACTGCTTCGATATCAGATGAAACTTCCCTACATTTTGGAATTAGTATTTTTGAAAAAAGCATAATAACCTCTCGGATAAAAGTAAAAAATATAGTATGTTTTTACAAAACATTCCAATAAGAATTTTTACATTGTTATATAATTACACGTACACACTTATCTAGAAATTCTAAGAATTCTAAAATTTACTCTACCAGTAGGAAGTTCTATTTCACAATTATCGCCGACTTTATGCCCAAGCAACCCCTGTACAAGAGGAGATTGCACAGATATTTTATTTATCATGGGATCTGCTTCTTCCAAGTCGACAATAGTATATTCATAATAATTACCAACATCGTCTCTTATTGCTACAGTAACCCCAATAAATACTTTCTCTGAATCAATATTTTGTTCTTCAATAATTTTTGCATTTAATATTTTAAAATTAAGTTCAATAATTCTGTGCATACAATTGATTAAAGTTTCTTTTGCGGCATGATACTCCGAATTTTCTCTTAAGTCACCAAATTCTCTTGCTCTTGAAATTTCTTCCTGAACCAATAACTTTCTTTTTTGGAGTTCTTCCAGTTCTTTAATAAGTTTTTCCCGGCCTTTTCTAGTTAAATAATGTTCTATCATTTCTTTATACCTGCAAGTTACTTTTCAACATAAAAATAAGTTTTTTTACCAATTTATCTGGTCTAATTTTTCCAATAATCTTACCATTTTTAAACAATACTCCAATATTGTTACCCTGACTAACTATACCAAAATCAGCATCTTTGGCCTCTCCAAGACCGTTTACAACGCATCCCATAAAAGCCACTTTTAAGGGTTTAGAAAGTTTTTTTAGCTTATCTATTTTATAAATTTTGTTTTCAAACTCTGAAACAATTTTTATTAAATCCAATTTACTTCTAGAACACATTGGACAAGATATAATCTCCACATTAGAATTCCGAAGTCCTACGGACTGTAAAATAGAATAACCCACTTTAACTTCTTCTATGGGATCTGCTGTGAGAGAAACTCTAATTGTATCTCCAATACCATCGTATAACATTATACCAAGTCCAATTGCAGATTTTATACTTCCACTAAAAATTGATCCAGCCTCTGTTATACCTAAATGAAGCGGATAATTTCTTTTTGAAGCAAAAATTCTATACGCCTGAATTGTTGTATCAACATTTGAAGCTTTTAAAGAAACAACTATATCTTCAAAACTATATTTTTCTAAAATTTTCACATGTTCCATCGCCACATTTGAAAGAATTTTTGCACGTGACAAATTGTCGGTAAATTTATGAATTTCTTTTAAAGATCCAGCGTTAATTCCAATCCTTATAGGGATATGCGCTTTTTTGGCTTCTTTTACTAAAATTTCGATTTTGTCTTTTGACCCTATATTCCCTGGATTAATTCTTAATTTATCAACACCTTGTTTTATGGCCTCAATTGCGATTCTATAATCAAAATGAATATCCGCAACCAATGGAATTTTAATATTTTTCTTTATTTTTTTAATATTGTAAGCAGCTTCCATATCAGGAAAAGAAACACGAACAATTTCACAACCGGCTTTCTCAAGCTGTTTAATTTGTTTTACAGTAATTTTCCAGTTTCTAGAATTTGTATTTGTCATAGACTGAACTACGATTGGAAGTCCTCCTCCTATTTCAACACCTCCAATATTAACTTTTCTTGTATTATTTCTCTTAAAAAATTCCATTAACATGGCCCCAATCTTCAGTCAAATACACAAACCTTAAGTACAGTTACAATTATTAATTATTCTTTAAATAAATTGCATACACCTAACTTAAGAAAATCATTATATGTTACAAAAAGAAAAACACTAATTATAAAAACCAATCCCACAATATTGTAAATTTTAGTAAAATTTGTGCTCATTTTTTTCCCAATTATTCCTTCAATAAATAGCAATACAACCATTCCACCATCAAGCAGTGGAAGTGGAAAAAGATTAAATAATCCCAAGGCAACAGATACAAGTGCAATAAAACTCAAATAATTTTGCATTCCTGCTTTTGTAGCACTTAGCATAACTTGCAAAACACCAATAGGTCCTGTTACATCAGGTTTTTCTAAAGAAATAATCTTATTCGCAAGATATACGATAGTCCTGGTTGTTTGAAATATTAAAAATTTTGCTCCAAGATATGCGGATTTTAAAAGTCTAACTTTTTCTTTTATTATCGCAGGATTTACTCCTATAACTCCAGTTCGTGTTTCTGGATTCTTTACAACAATCATATTTAACGCAAATGTACTATCGCCTCTTCTTACTACAAAAGAAATCTTTCTATTTACCTTATCTTTTAAATTTACGACTAAATCATCCCACGTATTTATATTAATTCCATTTACTGATAATATTTTGTCTTTAGGTTTTAATCCAGCAATGGCAGCTGGATAGTTTTCAACAACACTCCCTATGGAGCAATCTGTAGATATGGTTGATACTCCCCAAGTATTAAAAATAAAAATAAAAAATAAAAATGCCATAATATAATTTGAAATAGAGCCTGCAAGCGATATAAATATTTTTTTATACCATTGCAAAGATAAGTATTCTCCAGATGCACCTGTAATTTCTTGAGGATTTTCCCCAGCCATTTCAACAAATCCGCCTAGAGGAATAGATTTTAAACAATATTTAGTATCCTTATAAACATATTTTATTACATCCGGCCCAAAACCAAAAGCAAAAGTTAAAATTCTAATTTTACACATTTTAGCAATAAGAAAATGTCCAAATTCATGTACAAAAATCAAAAAACTAAAACCTGCTATGACTCCAAATATTTGAACAATTATATCCATTATATCCCCTTATCAATCAACCTATTTGAATATTGCCGTGCCCAATAATCAGCATCAACAAAAGCATTTAACGATGAAATTTTTGAAATTATATGCGCCCTCATAGTAGTATCAACAATTTTAGCAATATCTGTAAATTTTATTTCTTTATTTAAAAAAGCTGAAACAGCTGTTTCATTTGCAGCATTCATTACAGCAGGCATAGTAAACCCTTTTTTTGCTGCAAAATATGAAAGTTTTAAACATGGAAACTTGTCAAAATTAGGCTCGAAAAATTCTAACTTGCCAACCTCAGCAAGATTTAAAGATTTAATACCTGATTGAAATCTTGCTGGATATGTCAAAGCATATTGTATGGGAAGCCTCATGTCAGGATTTGAAAGTTGAGCTATAACTGAGCCATCTATATATTCTACCATTGAGTGCACTATAGACTGCGGGTGTACAAGAATCTTAATTCTATCTACAGGGATTCCAAAAAGAGCGGATGCTTCAATTGCCTCAAGGCCTTTATTCATAAGAGTAGCACTATCAACCGTTACTTTGTTTCCCATTTTCCATATTGGATGCTCCAAAGTTTGTTCAACAGTTATTTTAGAAAAATCTTCATCGTACTTATAAAATGGTCCACCAGAAGCTGTAAGTATTATTTTTTTTATGTTAGATTTTTTTTCATCTGTACAACACTGAAATATTGCTGAATGTTCACTATCTACAGGAAGTACTAAAACCCCTTTTTCAGTTGCAAGATTCATTATATAATTACCAGCCATAACAAAGACTTCTTTATTTGCAATAGCAACATTTTTCTTCGCTTCTATAGCAGATACAATAGACTCAAAGCCTACAGCACCTACAGTTGAGATAAAAACCATATCTATAGCAGACATTGTTGCAAGTTTTTTAACTCCTGTATTCCCACTGTAAACAGTAGTCTTTAGATTATTTAAAGCACACCACTTTCTCAAATTATTGCTATCTATAAAACTGTCCATAGATACTGCTTTAGGTCGAAATTTTCTGATTTGCGACTTCAAAACTCTTAAATTAGACCTAACCGCAAGCCCTTTAACACAAATGCTGTCTTTCAACTTAGCAACAATGTCAAGAGTCTGTGTTCCTATAGAACCCGAAGAACCTAAAATAACTATTTTTTTCATTTTAAAAATTTGAAAATATAATAAACTATGGGAGTTACAAACATATAAGAATCAAACCTATCAAAAACCCCTCCATGGCCTGGAATTATTTTCCCAGAATCTTTAAGACTTCCATCTCTTTTAACAATAGATTCTGCGAGATCTGAAAATTGTCCTATAACAGCAATCACAAATCCCAAAATTATTGAGTGCCATGTAGTCAAAATATTTCGCATAAATACATATCTAAAAATAACTGCCGCTAAAAGTCCAAAGATAATACCCGCCATTGCACCTTCTACTGTCTTCTTAGGACTTATGGTCTTAGCAAGTTTATGCCTCCCAAAGATTGATCCAAAAACATAAGCAGCAGTATCCAAAATCCAAACAACTACAAAAACAAAAAACATTAGTTCCATACCACAGTTCAAATCACGTATATACGTCATATGTATCAGAGAAAGCGGAATAAAAAATGCTCCCAGGAAAGATGATGAAATTCTTACTATACACAAATTGGGATTTTTACCAAAAATTTCTATGCTAAAAAGAATAAAAATCATTATAACAGCAGAAATCACAATCTTATTTACTGGAAAATTTTTAAAAAAATATAAAAACACAAAAAATATTGACGCCATTAGAAGCGACATAAAAGCATGGGGATTATATTTCTTTGATATAGCTAAATACTCATATACACATAAGATTGATATAACAAACATCATAGAATAGAATATGATACCGCCACAATATATACATGCAAAAACAATTGGTATTCCTACAGCTGCAGTTAATAACCTAGTTAATAGCATTAATATTCTCTCAACTGATTTACATTAGATTCCACCAAAACGTCTTTCTCTTTTTTGAAATTCCAATATTGCATTTTTAAAATCTCCTTCAGTAAAATCAGGCCACAACTTATTTGTTACATAAATTTCAGAATAGGCAATCTGCCAAAGAAGAAAGTTTGATACTCTAAACTCCCCAGAAGTGCGTATAAGTAAGTCAGGATCGGGCTGTCCTGTGGTATAAAGAAAAGATGATACAATCTTTTCTGTTGGAGTTCTTATACCTCGTTTGGTCATCTCCTCAAAAGCATGTATAAGCTCTTGCCTTGCTCCATAATTTAAAGCTATATTTAAATCAAACCTAGTATTTTTAGATGTAATTTTGCAAATATTGCTAATTTTAGTTTTTATATTCTCAGGAAGTTTTGATAAATCCCCTAAAATTCTCAAACGAATTTTAGAATTATTTAATTCCCCTAATTCTTTGTTTATAAAACGCACAAGCAAAGAGAACAAAGACTTTACTTCAACTTTTGGTCTTTTCCAATTTTCAGTAGAAAAAGCATAAAGAGTCAAAACCTTAATTCCAAGACTAACAGCAATTTTGACAATTTTTTTTACAGTTTTAACTCCTTGT
>JAITOH010000005.1 GCA_031290055.1 Endomicrobium sp.
AAGATAGTTGAAGATCCAAACGGCAAGCCTGCAAAAGCAATTAAAGTAGGTGATACTGTGTTGTCAACAATAATTGATGAAAGAGATCTAGCACATTATCTTGCTCATTTGATTGGCGGAAAAAAAAATGGCAATATGATTCCTATTCCTGTAAAAGTAAAAAAAATATTTCCTAAAAATGATACCTTTGAAATACACTTGCACTATACACCGTCCATAATAGGCATTGCTAAAACAAAAAACGAAGTTAAATTAAAAGTTTTAGAAACTAAAAACAAGAAGTTATGGTGGAGAAAAATAATACCTTGGGGAATTTAGAGGTTTAAAATATTATTCTTTCATAAACTTACTTTTTTTATATCGAAGTGAATAGCATGATGTTGGTATCTTATTACACTATAAATAAAAAGCATAGTCTATATACTTGACAAAATTCGGTAGACTATGCTTTTTATTTTACTTAAAATTGCAATTAAAAAACCCTAATTCCCCTCTTTACTTTTTAATATTCCGGCATTGGAGGCATCCCGGCACCACCCATAGCTAGCTTAGAGGATTTTTCTGGGATATCAGTTACCAACGTTTCAGTTGTAAGAATAAGCCCCGCGATTGAAGCAGCATTTTCCAACGCTGTTCTTGCTACTTTTGCAGGATCAACAATACCGCTTTTTATCATGTCAACATATTCATTTGTATCTGCATTATAACCGAAAGTGGCATCTTTTGAATTTTTTACCTTATCAACTACAATAGAAGCTTCAATACCTGTGTTTTCAACTATCAGTCTTATAGGGCCTTCAAGTGCCTTAAAAACAATTTCGATGCCTGTCTTTTCATCGGCATCACTTGCTTTGACTCTATCTAAAACTGCCTGGGCTTTAAGAAGAGCTACCCCTCCACCTGCAACAATACCTTCCTCTACACCTGCTCTCGTTGCATTCAAAGCGTCTTCAACTTTAAACTTTTTAGTTTTCATTTCAGACTCGGTTGCCGCTCCTACATTTATAACTGCAACACCACCGACTAATTTCGCAAGTCTCTCTTGGAGTTTTTCTTTATCATAATCTGATTTTGTATCTTCAATCTGTTTACGTATCTGAGTTATTCTTGATTTTATCTCATTTTTATCTCCAAGTCCTGAAACTATAGTCGTATTTTCTTTATCAACAACAATCCTCTTTGCTTGTCCAAGAAGTTCCAGAGTGGCCTTATCAAGTTTCAATCCAGTTTCTTCCGTAATGACTGTGCCACCGGTAAGAATCGCTATATCTTGAAGCATTTCTTTTCTTCTATCACCAAACCCAGGAGCTTTCACAGCTATAACCTTTAGAGTTCCACGGATTTTATTAAGAACTAACGTTGCAAGAGCTTCACCTTCTATGTCCTCCGCTATAATCACAAAAGGTCTTCCCGTCTGTACAATTTTTTCAAGCAAAGGAAGAACTTCTTGCATTGAGCTCACCTTTTTATCTGTAATTATTATATAAGGATCCTCCAAAACTCCTTGCATTCTATCACTATCTGTTACAAAATAGGGAGAACTATAACCTCTGTCAAACTGCATACCTTCCACCACATCAAGATTAGTCTCTGATGACTTTCCTTCTTCAACTGTTATGACACCATCCTTTCCTACTTTTTCCATCGCATCAGCAATTAAATCTCCGATTTCTTTGTCACTAGCTGAGATTGAAGCCACTTGAGCAATCTCCTCTTTGTTCTTCACTTGTTTTGCAATCTTTTTTATTTCCTCAACTACTGCAACAACAGCTTTTTCAATACCTTTTTTTATATGATTTGCATTTGCACCAGCAGTAATATTTTTAAGACCCTCATTTATTAAAGACTGTGCCAAAATCGTAGCAGTCGTTGTACCATCTCCGGCTATATCGTTAGTTTTTGAGGCAACCTCTTTTACAAGCTGAGCACCCATGTTTTCAAAAGGATCTTCAAGCTCTATTTCCTTTGCAATCGTTACACCGTCATTTGTAACAGTAGGAGACCCAAATTTTTTATCCAAAACCACATATCTTCCTTTAGGTCCAAGTGTGACTTTTACCGCATTTGCAAGCTTATCAACCCCAGCCTTCATAGCTTTACGAGCTTCATCACTGTAAATCAACTGTTTTGCCATATTTATCTTTCTCCTTAATTATTTATAAAATATGCTTTTACTCAACAATTATCCCCAAAATATCATCCTGGGACATTATAAGATGCTCTACATCATTAATTTTTACTTCAGTTCCAGAATATTTTCCAAAAAGTACTTTGTCACCTTTTTTTACATCCAAAGGTAATACTTTCCCATCATCAGTTTTTTTACCAACACCTACGGCAATAACTTCGCCTTCTTGAGGCTTTTCTTTAGCAGTATCAGGGATAATAATACCTCCCTTTTTTACTTCTTTAACTTCTGTAGGCTTAACCAAAATTTTCTCACCCAGTGGTCTAATCATCTTACTTCCTCCTTTGTTCATATTTTCATATAATTTACTTTGGCACTGTTCTACCTTGATTGCTAAGTATACAAAATTAAAATATTTTTTGTCAATAGCACAACGTAACTCAGTGACCAATTAATTTTGCCTAAACATGGGTATAAACAAGTGAAAAACTTTCTGTGTATATACACAAAATATTACCTTTAGAAAACATTAATACTGCATAAATTGTGTTCTGTAAAGATTTGAATAACAACCATTCAACGATAGAAGTTCTTTATGTGTTCCTACTTCAACAACATTTCCTGATTCAAACACATATATTCTATCAGAATTTATTATTGTAGATAAACGATGTGCTATAACTATTGAAGTTCTGCCCTTGGCTAATTTTTCTAGACCTTCTTGAACTATTTTTTCAGATTCCGAATCTAATGAACTCGTAGCTTCGTCGAGTAAAAGTATTGGAGCGTTCTTTAACATTGCTCTTGCAATTGATATAAATTGTTTCTGTCCTCCAGATAAATTATTACCTCTTTCTCCAATAACCGTATCATATCCTAAATCTTGATTTATGACAAAAGTGTGTGCAGCAGCATTTTTTGATGCTGTTATAGCTTCTTCATTAGTTGCACTCGGATTACCAATTAAAATATTTCTCTTGATTGTGTCGTCGAAAAGGATCACATCTTGTGATACAAAAGCTATATCATTTCTCAAAGATTTTATAGTAATATTTCTGATATCTTCACCATCAATTTCTATACTTCCTGTTTGAACATCATAAAATCTAAGAATCAAATTTATTAAAGTTGTTTTTCCAGAACCAGCAGCTCCAACTATAGCGACTTTCTCTCCTTCTCTTACTTCTAAATCAATTCCATGCAAAATCTCAATACCTGGAATATAAGCAAA
>JAITOH010000010.1 GCA_031290055.1 Endomicrobium sp.
GCAATTTGCCCTTCAGGAACTGTAAGCCTTGAAAATGCTCTTATGGGTATTCCGATGGTCGTTATGTATAAACTATCTTATTTTAATTATTTTTTTATAAAAGCGATTATAAAAGTTAAATACATAGCTTTAGTAAATATTTTAACAGATAAAACCATTGTACCGGAATTTATACAATTTAACGCTACACCACAAAAAATAGCAGCAACTGTGATAGAATATTTAAAGATTGAAAACTATACCTCCAAAGTCAAAGAACTACTTATTTTTAGAAAAACCCTTGGAAGTATAGGAGTAAGCAAAAGAGTCGCTGAAACTATTTTAAATGACTGATTATCAATCAAAAGAGCTGATTAGTTTATAAATAAAAGCTCATGATGTTGTAATATTGCCGCAGTACCGCACAAACCCAAACGATAAATGGCAATGACATTGAGATTGATGAACGATTATATTTTCAGCAAAAAATACTATAAGTTGTCTTACTTCCTTACTTTATTTGACTTAATACATGAGGTGCATACATATTTACGGGTTTTTTCACCGTTGAGAACAATATTTAAACTTTGCAGATTTGGCCTAAAGAGTCTTTTTGAGCTCTTGTTTGAATGACTAACTGTGTTTCCAGACAGTGACTTTTTTCCACAAATCACGCACTTGTAAGACATTTTTACGCGCCTCCTGTGAATTTCTCTAAATATATAAATGTGCAAACATTAAATACAATGCATTGTATATTATTAACAACTCATAATCAAATTAGGTTTTGTTATGTATATAAGATAATATGAAAGTAAAATTTTAAAATATTATAAATGCTTAAAATATAGTTAAATGGTATGAATATAATAGCTTATTAGGCAATTGATATGTGTTTAATTTAAGAGTAATCTAAAAATTTAAAAATAATATTTTTGTACAATTTACCATGTTAACTTTAGATAGCAAAATACAATTTTTTAATGGAGTTGGTTATAAACGTTCATCATCGTTCGCAAAACTTGGAATAAAAACTATTGGTGATCTGCTTACTTTCTTTCCTGTTAAGTATCAGGATAGGACAAGAATTATTTCTATGGAAAATGCTTGGAAATATTCACAAGGTTGCGTGTTTGGAGAAATAGGGGGAATAGAAGAAAGAATATTTTTGAGTAACCTCTGTCTTTTAGATGTAGAATTATTTGATGGCATTCTTATTGGATATGTTCGTTTTTTTAGAAAAAAAAGTATGCATTCCAGTGCAGATGTTTTTGCTTCTATTAAAAAAAAATTTGAGATTGGAAATTTTGTTTATGCTTGGGGCAACATAAAAGTAAAATCAGGTATTGTGTTCGTAATGGCAAGTGATTATGAAATTGTTCAGAATAAAAGTGATAAACCTTTATTGTTTGGAAAAGTCGTGCCTGTGTATCATACAGTTAAAGGAATAACCCAAAATTTTATAAGGGAAACAGTTAAACTGGCCTTGAATTTTTGTGAATTGTACCCTGATATTTCAAATTCAATGCCAGATTTTAAAAAACTCCCTAAATTAACTGCTTCACTCGCAATTAAAAGAATTCATTATCCTGGTACTTTAAAGAGTGCCCAATTCGCAAGAAAAATTTTTGCCATACAGGAATTTTTTATTTTAGAAGTAGCTCTTTTACTGTTCAGAAAGAATGTTAAAAAAAATTTTAAAACACAGAAATATGAAATAAAAAAAACGATGCTTAGACCTTTTAAAAATAATTTAGGATTTGAATTTACGAGAGATCAAAAAAAAGCAATAAATAATATTTTTTTTGACATGCAAAGTGTTAATCCTATGAATAGGATGCTTGTGGGAGATGTGGGTTCTGGTAAAACAGTTGTGGCTTTTAGCGCTACTTTACTTGCAGTGGAAAACGATTATCAAGTGATGATAATCGTTCCAACTGAAATTTTGGCTGAACAGCACTATCTCGCGGCTTTAAATGCTTTTAAAGGTTTGGGTATTAAAATTGTTTTGTCCACTTCATCTATATTAAAGAAAAAGAGTGAAAGAGAAAAAATTCTTATAGGATTAAAAAATGGTTATGTAAAAATTGCAATAGGCACTCATTCACTAATAGAGGACAAGATAAAATTTAAAAATTTATCCTTGATAATAGTAGATGAACAGCATAGATTCGGTGTTATGCAGAAATTTGATGCTTTGGATAAAGCACAATCACCGGATGTTTTGATGATAACGGCGACCCCTATTCCAAGAGCTCTTGCAATTGGTATATGTGGTGCTGTAGATATAACTACAATTACACAATTACCACCAGGAAGACTTCCTGTAAAGACTTATTTTGCAAGTGAACAATTAGCTTATACGAATGCAATAGAGGAGCTGAAAAAGGGGAACCAAGTGTATATTGTATTTCCTGTTATAGATAAGTCAAAGAAATTTACTTTGAAGTCTGTAATACAAGAATCTAAGAAATTGTCTCAAACATGGTTTAAAGATTTTAAAATTGATCTGCTATACGGTAAAATGAAATCATCAGAAAAAACCAAAATAATGCAGAGATTTAAAGATAAAGAATTTAATATTTTAATATCTACAACCGTTATTGGAGTAGGAATAGATATTTCTGATGCCACAGTTATGATAATACAACATGCAGATATATTTGGTTTGTCAGTCCTTCATCAACTAAGAGGAAGAGTTGGAAGAAGTTCAAAACAATCCTATTTATATCTTATAGGTGGTTTTAAAAGTGATAGAGCATGCAAAAGGCTTTCAATTATTAGATCTTTAAATGATGGGATTAAAGTTTCAGAAGAAGATCTAAAAATAAGAGGTCCAGGAGAATTGATGGGAACACTGCAGCATGGTTTTCATGAATTTAAAACTGATGATTTGGTGGAAGTAGATGCTGATATCCTTGATTTCATTAAAAAGTATGTTGCTAAGATTGTAGAAGATGATCCAACTCTTTCTCAGAATACTGTATTAAAAAAAGTTATATATAAACGTTTTTTTAACAAAATAAAACTTATAAACGTAGGTTAGCAAAAACTTGTGACACTTCAAGATGAATTTTATATTGTTTTTATTTGTAAGAAGGATTAATTTGTTAGCCACATGTAAAATATTTTAGTTATATTTTCTTTTTTATGCTTTAATTCTGTTTGAATTACTAATATTTACTTATGTATATCGGTTATTTTTTGAATTATAAAGGTTTTTTTTCTGGAATACCAGATTTTCGAGGATATTTCGACTGTGTATCTTTATATTTAACAAAAACAAGAATACAGTACTCGTGCTGCCTTTCAGGTAATTTATAAAACATTGTTCTTTCTAATCTTGCTCCCAAATGTCCGAGGGCACTTTTTATTGATTGAAGTCCTTCTTTTGAATTTTCTATCGAATTCTTTGTTTTGTAAATTATGAAGGAACCTCCTATTTTCAATAAAGGTATAGAAATTTCAAGATTAGGAGAAAATTTGCTTACAGCTCTTGACAGAACAAAATTGTATTGTTGTCTGTATATCGAGTTTTGCCCTAATTCTTCAGCTCTTTTATTCAATATTTCTATGTCAAACCCAAGTTTTTTGTTTATATTTGTTAGAAAATTACATTTTTTTGTTATTGACTCAACTAGTGTAAGCTTGATTTCAGGGAATGCAATTTTTATAGGTATTCCTGGCATACCAGGTCCCGTACCGATATCAGCAATTTTTATTTGTGCTGTGTGAAGCGAATTCAAGTTAGACTCAATTTTGTTATATTTATTTAAGTTACCAACACCATTCCCATTATTACCTACGTAACTTGTATTGCTAAGTATATTTTTTTTGAATTTACAATTATTACATAGATTTTTTTTATTAGGAGAAATATATGATGAATGAAACATTAAAATATCATTTATAACCTTTGCACCATATAAAGAATCGCAAAAATGTCTATATATTATATCTCTTTTACTTTTGAATGAAATTAAATTAAAAATATTATTCCATTTTATAAGTTCATAAAAATAAATTTTAAATTTCTCACACATTTTATTTGAAAAAAAATCTAAAATATTTTTTGATACATAGTTTTGAAATTCATTAAAAAGTATTTCTTGTTCCATAATTGTAAATTGTTCTACTTATCTTTATATCGTATTTTACACTAGATTCCTAAGTTCTGTACACTGAAATATTTAAAAACATATCTTGTTTCTTTTATAATCTCTTATTGTCATTTCGGCAGAGGTGGTACTGTACCTATATGCTTTAGATTTCATCTTTTCAGAAAAAGTAGTATTATTTTAGAAGCTAAACATTTTGTTGAGAATATTATTGATGATAAATTCTGATACTATAAAACTTTACTAAGTATTAATTAGTTATCTTAAAACAAAAAAATTCTAATCTCCGTAGGTGTTATTTATAAGATTTAATTTACATACCACTAGATTCTATTGGTTGGTGCATGCACGCTCATTACTATTTTTTTCTACTTCGTAAGATTTTTATTTTTTTATTGTGTTTTTCAAGATGTACGCTTATTATTGCAATGTCAGATGATTTTATCGCGCTTATTCTTGAGGCTTGTCCTATAGTTTGAGGTCGTACTTTAGAAAGCTTTTGTTTTGATTCTGTAGAGAGTGATTCAAGTTCATTGTAGTCAAAATTTTCTGGAATTCTTCTCTCTTCATTTTTTTTTATTTTTTTTGTCATTTTGTTTTGGATTTCAATATAACCTTCATACTTTTTATGAATATAGATTTCTTCATTTGCTTTTTCAATAGACCACGGAGACAAGTCATATTTCAGTGATAGATTTTTTGTATTACTTATGCACATATTTGCCAGCATATTTCTGTAAAGTTCAAATTTTTTAAACAATTTGCTTGATATAAGACCTATCGAATGTCCTATATCCATAAGTCTCAAATCAGCATTATCATTTCTTATTGAAAGTCTACATTCTGCTCGAGAGGTAAACATTCTATAAGGTTCATCCATACCTTTTGTAATTATGTCGTCTATAAGCACCCCTATGTAGGAGTTGTTTCTATCAAGAATAAGAGGATCTTTTTTTAAAATTTTAAGACTTGCATTTATTCCAGCAATAAATCCTTGTACTGCTGCTTCCTCGTAACCGGTTGTTCCATTTATTTGTCCACCCAAAAATAAGTTTTCAATCGTTTTAGTTTCTAGGGTTTTTTTTATCTGTAGAGGATTGGAATAATCATATTCTATAGCGTATCCATATCTTATCACTTTAGCGTTCTCAAGTCCGATTATTGAGTTTATTGCTTGCTGTTGTAAATTAAAAGGGAGGCCTGTATAAATACCATTCAAATAAACTTCATTAGTATCGTACCCTTCAGGTTCCATAAAAATACGATGACTTGTTTTTTTCGGATAACGCACTATTTTTTCTTCCAAAGATGGACAATATCTTGGACTTTTACTATTGGAATTGCCTATATCAATTGATGAAAGTTCAAGGTTCTTTTCAACTATTTCATGTGTTTTAGGATTTGTATAAGTAAGCCAACACGGCAACTGCTTTAACTTTTCTTGCCATTTTTTAACTTCAGTAAAGTGAGAAAATGGACGTGGATTTTTATCACCAAGTAACATACTTATTTTTGAATAGTTTATTGAAAGAGTATTAATTCTTGGAGTTGTAGTTGTCTTAAATCTTCCAAATTTTAGTCCACAGTCTTCAGCAAGTGATTTCGAAAGATAAGTAACAGATTTTTCACTAAATCTTCCTCCTTTAAAATGTGCCTTACCTATATGTATTGTTCCTTTTAGAAAAGTTCCTGTGGTTACTATGACTGTAGTTGTTTTTATAGTTTCTCCTGTAAGCACTTTTACTCCACGAATTTTCCCATTTTTTACCATTAAAAATGTAGCTTCAGATTGTAATATTTCAAGATTTTGTTGATTTTGTAAGCATTTTGACATTAAGCCAGAATATAGTCCTTTATCACATTGCGCCCTTGGTGACCACACTGCAGGCCCTCTTGAACTGTTTAACATTTTAAACTGTAACCCAGCAAGATCTGTTATAATCCCCATCATTCCACCCATAGCGTCCATTTCTCTTACCATTTGCCCTTTTGCTATCCCACCTATAGCAGGATTACACGACATCCTTGCAATAGTGTCGACACTCAGTGTAATTAGGAGAGTTTTTAGGCCCATTTTCGCACATACTAGAGAAGCTTCACACCCGGCATGCCCTGCACCAATAACCACTGCTTGATATTTTTCTTCCATGGTTTCCTCTAAAATTACAATACAGTGCACACTAAAACTAAATACTATACCAGCTGATTCTATACTTTTGTACTTCAAAAAGCAAATTTAGTATTCATCAATTAAAAAATAAAATTCAATGACTTTTGGCTTTTGACAAAGAAAATTAAAAAATATAGAATTGTACCCAAGCGGTTTTGTGTAGTTCTATGGAAAGCATATTACTAAAGGGACAGATGGTGGCAATATTTGTATACATTGTGGTTTTGTTTTTTTCAGGGATAATTCACGAAGTATCTCATGGTTATGTGGCTTATTTAAAAGGGGATGACACAGCTAAAATGTTGGGCCGTATTACTTTGAATCCTATTCTGCATATAGAATTCTTCGGAACTGTTATGCTTCCTGTAATTTTGTTGTTTTTAAAGACCCCTGTTCTCTTTGGATGGGCAAAGCCCGTACCTGTAAACTATAGAAATTTAAAAAACCCTAAAGTGGATATTCCCATTGTTTCTTTTTCAGGTCCGGCATCTAACATGTTGCTTGCTACTATGTCTGGATTGGGAATATATCTTATAAGAGTATTTCCAAATTTTGAAAGAGGATTTGGAGAGTCGATAGAAGTTTTTTTGTATTTAATGCTTACTGTAAATACTGTTCTTTCGATTGTAAATCTTATACCGATACCTCCACTTGATGGTTCAAAAATTATTACGTATTTTTTGCCTGAGAAAATTGCAATAAAGTATTTAAATTTTAATCCTTATGTTTGCTTAGGTGTGATATTCGTATTGATCTCTTCTGGAATAGTTTGGAGGTTTGTATGTCCAATCGTAACTTTTTTAACAGCTATTTTTGGCATAGGTGCTAAAATTTAATTTGATATTTGGAAATAATGTATAGATGTAGTAGAGGATTACATGAGAAAATTGACTGTGTTATCGGCTATGCGTCCTACTGGGAGACTTCATTTAGGACATTATTTTGGTACTTTGCAAAAATGGGTTGAACTCCAGAAGGAGAGCGAATGTTATTATATGTCAGCCGATTGGCATGCTTTAACTACAGATTATGGTGATACTTCTAGAATTAATGCAAATACTTTAGAAATGATTGCAGATTGGATTACTGTAGGGATAGATCCTAACAAAAGCACTTTATTTAAGCAATCAAAAGTGCCACAACACAGTGAATTGTTTTTGGTACTTTCTATGATAACTCCTTTGGGTTGGCTTTTTAGGTGTCCTACGTATAAAGAGCAAAAAAGTGAGGTAAAAAGCAAAGATCTTAATAACTACGGCTTTTTAGGTTATCCGGTTTTGCAATCCGCTGATATATTATTATATAAAGCTGATATCGTTCCTGTTGGTGAAGATCAATTGTCGCATCTAGAGTTTACACGTGAACTAGCGAGAAGGTTTAATAGTTTTTATGGGTGTAGGGTTTTTGTTGACCCAAAGGAAGGGCTTACAAAAGTTACCAGAGTTCTTGGTTTAGATGGAAGAAAAATGTCAAAGTCTTATGATAACTCAATTTTGATTGGTGAAAGTGATGATGTTTTAAATTATAAAATTAAAAATATGTTTACGGATCCTATAAAAATTAAAAAATATGATATTGGGCACCCTGGTAATTGTGTAGTTTTTGCCTTTCATAAGATATTTAATGATGATTGCAAAAAAAAAGAAGAAAAATGTAAAGCTGGAGAAATTGGCTGTACTTTGTGCAAAAAACAATTAATGGAAATACTTTCAGAATTCATGAAACCATTAACTGAAAAGAGGCACGATTTAATTTCAGATAAAGCATATTTAGAAAAAATAATTAAGAT
>JAITOH010000040.1 GCA_031290055.1 Endomicrobium sp.
AATTCGCATCTGCTATTGCTTTAGCTATATTCGCTTTTGTAAATCCTCCATTTATATCTTTCCATAATGATTGTTGTACCTTAGCAAATATAGTTGAACCATTCACATTGCGTTGTTTATCTGAAAGTCCGAAACTATGCCCATCAAATGTTCTATTAAAACCAAAATCAATGTGCGTTCCGGTTGCAAAATTTTTCTCTAGTGATGTACCATATTTTGTCTCTGGTTTTTCGCTAACTTCAGAGTCTGACCTGTTTTTATCATCATTATAACTCACCACAACACTCAATGAATAGGCATAAACTTTTTTCAATTCAGATAGTTTTTTTCTTACAGAATCAATCCTTGCTTGAATAGCTTTTATTTCAATGTTATTTTCAATAACCATACCAATATAATCATCAAAATTTAAGGGTTTAGCATGCACACCTCTAATAGAAAAAAAAACAAATAAAAAAATAAACAGTGCCTCTAGCATCTTCATAATAACTATCCTCTATTTAAAAGCGTAGACATTAATCCAAGTCTACATAGTGAAAAGTACAATATCTCATCTATCTGTTATTGCACCAATGTAAATCAGAACTTATTCTTTTCAAAAACTCTTTTTTAAAATTAACTAGATGCCACATAAAATTATTCTTGTATGTACAACTTTTTAATGCCCTAACAGGACCGATCGTTATATGTATTGTTAAAGAAGTTGTCAAGCTTTACTCCCACACCCCCACAACCCCAATAATTAAAGTTTTTTAGCTAACATTATTCTATATTCTATAATAAAACCTCCATCAAAAAATAATGATTTATTTTTTATCTAACAATCATGAAACAAACAATATTTAAAATTCCATATATAGTAAAAATAATAAATATACACCCTTTTTATAACATCAAAATCTAAACATAGTTATACAATTGCTCTAAAAATTTTCAACTCTAATTAAAAAGCTACAACACAAAAATCATACACCTATCTGCTACATTGATTTTCTAGATTTGATTAATAAACTAATAACATAATAACATAAATTTATTATTACATACTTTTCACTATTTTTATATTAAGGTCTCACAAATCTATAGTTGTTATTATTATTTGCTAAATCAACAGTATAAAAATAGCTCTAACTTTGACCGGAGTAACCAAAAATACATCTAACAACTTTGGGGGTCACATAAACTTAAATAACAATATATGCCTTTCTAAACACACCACAATACAACAACAAGCAAACTCTTACTTTATGATAATTTCATATTGTCTAAGACATATATTTTTATCTCAATCCTTTATTGTTCCCTTTTATAACAACGTATATAAAAAACCACAGAAACACTACCATAAACAAATATGCGGGCCAATCTGACACAAAATCAATACACATCACTACCACTCCAATAAATCAAAATTTCTTAATTCAAGCAAAAACTTAAAATCTTAACACGTCAGCATATGGGTGAATGCGTTTTACTAATTTTTCATATAAGCAAAAAATAGTATTAATTTTTTTTACCCAACTACCGTGCGTTCCATACAGGAGACATTAATCGCAAATCATTTACAACTTTTGGAAGAACTTTAAGTACATAATTAATTTCTTCTTCTGTATTTTGATAACTGAAAGAAAAACGAATTGTACCCCTGGCCACAATAGTATCAACACCCATAGCAGATAAAACATGTGATGGTCCATGTGAGCCTGAAGCACAGGCTGAACCTGTAGAAACGGCTATACCTTTCATATCAAGCATAAGAAGTAGAGATTCTCCCTCTACATAATTAAAGCTTACGCTTAAAATATTAGGAATTGCTTTATTATGGCTTCCATTTATAATTACTTCAGGTATCGTATCCAAAATACCGTTTTTAAGTTTCTCTCTTAAAGTAAAAATATACTCATTATGTTCTCCAATTTTAGCATTTGAAAACTGAAAAGCTTTTGAAAAACCAGAAATATAAGGGATATTTTCAGTTCCAGGTCGAAGTCCATTTTCATGATTCCCACCAAAAATTATCGGTGATATGTTTGTTCCCTTTTTAACGTAAAGAGCCCCAACACCTTTAGGCCCATTTAATTTGTGTGCAGATATTGCTAGCAAATCAATCCCCAGTTTTTCAACATCTAAAACAAGTTTACCTGCAGTTTGTACAGCGTCAGTATGAAAATAAATTTTATCCTTCCTTTTTTCGTTAACTTTCTTAAGTTCGAACGCAATTTCCTCTATAGGTTGAATTGAACCAACTTCATTGTTTGCATGCATTACCGACACGATAAAAGTATTATCTTTTACAGATTTTTTAAAGTCATCAATTGAAATTGTACCCTCACCATTAACGTTAAGGTATGTTACTTCATACCCATTTTTTTCTAAATTTTTACATGAATATAGAACGGCATGATGCTCTACTTTGCTAGTAATTATGTGCCCGTTTTTTCTATAATCGTCTAGTACACCAAATATCGCAATATTATCAGATTCAGTACCACTGCCTGTAAAAAATATCTCTTCTGGATTCGCATTTAACAACATTGCTATTTTTGCTCTTGCATCTTCGAGTGCTATCTTTGCCTTCCTTCCAAAATAGTGAAAACTTGAAGCATTACCATAAACATCAGAAAAATATTTTTGCATTTCTCTTACAACTTC
>JAITOH010000014.1 GCA_031290055.1 Endomicrobium sp.
CCATTAAATATGCGTATTTTATTCAACATATTATCAACAAGTTTATTTGATTGCCTAGCAACAACCGCAGACATTGGATATTTCTTTTCAAAAGCCAGAGCAGTAAGTTCCCAGTTACCAAAATGAGCCGACATTAAAATTGTCCCTCTACCTGCAATATAGGAGTTTTCTACTAAAAATTCGTTACTACAAACATGCAGTTTTCTAATTTCTTCATTGGACATTTTAGGAGAAAATATAACCTCAACAACAGTAATCATAAAATTTTTATAGACATTTTTTACTATAAATTTTATTTCTTTTTTTGATTTTTCTGGAAAGGAAATTAACAACATATTTAGAATATGTTTCCTTCTAATTGGAATACAATGATACACAAAAACAGCCATAAATTTACCAATTTTAAGTGAAACACCAAACGAAAATAAACGCAAAAACCACAGGCTAACATTAATGGCAAAATATTCCAAATAATTTTGAAGACTCGTTCTTTTTAACATAATACATCCACCAACAAAGATCTTCATCTAAAAACTTTTAAAATCTTCTTTATAAACTTTTTAAAATGAATTTGTAAGAATTTCTTACAAATATATCGATTAATTCTATTTTTATCTCGCTAAATCATTTTTAATTTTATAATTTTAGTTATTCACAACGTTCATTAAAAAACTATATTTAAGTCATTCATTAATTAAATGCACGATTCCAGCTTCAAAGGAATTTTTATAAATTCAAATTGTAGATTCTTTTATCTTGTTTTTCTATATTCTCAAAAAATTTTAAATTCTATTTTTTACACCTACTCTGCATATGAGAAGATGCAATTGATTGATGTTTCTGTTTCTATAATCACAAAACTCTTCTGCAGAAAACATTTTAAATATAATGCTTGCAATATCTTAATCTTTACATACTTGCTTTCCGTATTTATTGCTATAAATTTTTAAAAAATATACAACTCTGCCAAACAGTGTAAAAGTCGCACTTGATCTTTGTGACGAATTTACCGCAAGACATATTACTTATTCCCACAAGATCTTTATCCAACAACTTGCTCTAATAATTTTATCTTAAAAATATTCTTATGGCATTGCATTGTATCCTAAAATAAACAAGTCGCCAAAGTTCTTCTAAAGAAAATAAACACCCTAAAAAAACAACGTAAAATTTTTATTCCATTATCAAAAATATCGGACTTTGAGATCAAAATTATGAAATTTTTGTTACAATTTATGTTTTTACTATTACAAAAAATATACAATACAATAGATGAAAATAAGCTAGGCGTGCTTTTCCAAAATATATTTTTAAATTATGACATAAACAAAATATGTAAACAATAATTTTTCAAATCTTCTCAAAATTTTTTACTTTTAATTGTCAAAGCCTTACAATTTTCAAAGCTACTTTAGTAGCTCGTTATCTTTTTTATTTTATATTTATAAACTAGCTTATAAAAAGAGTTTTTTTAATACCACAAAACCAAACATGTACTCCGAAAGTTATATTTATAAAATACTATTTTTAAAGCTTCTAATAATAATCTTTTGCTTTGGCAGTATCTAGACATCCATTTTATAATTGTAACAAACTTTGAAAGTAAAAAATCTATTAGCAAATTTAGTTGCAATCTGTGAAATAATAACTTCACGTGGTACTACTTAAACAAATTCGTAAGTTGTAAACAATTATTAACACAGAAAAAATCACTAATTGGAATAAATCATATACTTTTTATACAGCTTACCCTTCATCATTTCGGCAGTACGTTGTGTCATTATATTGTCATCCAGCACCCATGAAAGTTCACAATGCTTATAACCAACTTTAAGTGCATTTTTCAAACCCTCTTCACACATTACTGCTTCAATACCTTTATGCCTATACTCTTTCACAACTCCCATAATCATAAGTCTTAAATTATCTATTTTTTTTCTATAATACAAAAATTTTATAATACCAAATGGAAAAAGTTTCCCATTAAGTTTTTGTAACACTTGATTATAATCTGGAAGGGATATAAGCATTCCTATAGGTAACCCTCTAAAACTTGCTATTATCACTAATTTTGGATCAATCAACATCTTCATTTTTTTGACAATTGCCTTAAATTCTTCCTTATTTAAAGGCACAAATCCCCAATTTTTTTCCCAAGCACTATTGTATATGTATATTACAGATTCCAAATCTTTCTCAAATGAAGATTTTTTCATACTCTTTACTTCCAACATTGGCAATTTTTTTCTTACCATAGTTACAATTTTTTCAAGTTTACTAGCTCGTTCATCTGCCACAATATCCATATTATAAGCGTAAAGTTCTTTCACTTTTATAAGACCATATTGTTCAGCAAGATACAAATAATATCTAGGATTATAAGGCATCATAAGACTAGGGGCCATTTCAAAACCATGTGACAAAAAACCACATTCATAATTTGTTGATGGATTTACAGGGCCAATCATTTTATATATGTTCTGCTCTTTAAGCCAATTCTCGACTGAAAGAAAAAGAAGATTTGCTGTTTCTGTATTATCAAAACACTCAAAAAAACCAAAAAATCCACATTTAAAACCATGAAAAGCTATATAGTTATGATCAACTATAGCCGCGATCCTACCGATAACACAATCTTTACTATCATAAGCCAAAAAAAGCTGCTTTTTAGCATGCAACCAAAAAGGATTTCTATCTTTTGAAAACATTTCAGTAATATCTGAAAGCAAATGTGGCACCCACGGACCACTTTTTGAATAAATCTTATAAGGGAACCGAATAAATTCTTTAAATTGTTTTTTAGTATCTACTTTGACTATTCTCATTTATATAATCTTAATCTATATTAAATTAATCTATTATACCTAGATTTCTCCCAACTTTTCTGAACTTTTCTAGAATAAAGTTTAAGTGATCATCAGAGTGAGTTGCCATATAGCTTGTTCTTATTATGGCCCGTCCATCAGGAACCGCAGGAGTTACAACAGGAGAAGCAAACACACCTTCATCAAAAAGCATTTTCCACATCTTAAAAGCAACCATATCACTTCCCACGGTTAAAGGAATTATTGGAGATTGTGAACAGTTCGTGTCATATCCCATAGACTCAAAAGCCAACTTCATTTTATTTGAAATTTTATTAAGTTTTATTCTTCTTTCAGGTTCTGAAACAACTAAGTCTAAAGCAGCATCAATTGCTCCAACACATGCTGGAGGTAGACTTGCTGTAAAAATCATAGTTCTTGCGTTATGTTTGATAAAGTCTACAACTTCAGTTTTACTGGCTATAAACCCTCCAATCGAAGCCAATGATTTCGAAGCCGTAGCCATCAATACATCAATATCATCCTCCATACCAAAATATTCCCCAACTCCTTTGCCGTTTTCGCCTAACACACCTAGAGAATGTGCTTCATCGATAAAAACTCTCGCTTTATATTTTTTACTAAGTTTAGAAAGCTCAGGGAAATTTATAATATCTCCTTCCATGCTAAAAATTCCATCAGCTACAATCAAGATACTTTTATCTTGATATTTTATAAGCTGTTTTTCACAATCTATCATATCATTATGTTTAAATCTCACCATTTCTCCAAAAGAGAGTCGACAACCATCTATAATAGAAGCATGGTTCAACTTATCTGTAACAAAAACTTCACCCTTAGCTACTAAACTTGAAAGAGCTCCTAGGTTTGAGTGATGACCCGTAGTGAAAAGAATAGACTCTTCTTTTCCTACAAATTTTGCAAATTTTCTTTCAACTTTTTCATGTAAATCATTAGTTCCATTTAATAATCGCGAACCTGTACAAGAAGTTCCATACTTTTTTACGGCAGCAATAGAAGTTTCAAGAACTTTAGGATGATTTGCAAGACCAAGATAATTATTAGAACATACAACAACTTTTTTTTCGCCATCAAGTATAATTTCAGGGCCTTGTTCAGACCCAACTCTATGAAAATAGGGGTACAACCCTAACCTTTTGAGATCAATTGCAGTGTGGAAATTAGAACATTTCTTAAAAATATCAATACTCATTTAGCCTTTCTCCAAAATCAGTATTTAAGCACCAATTATATGTTATTTTAGAAGCAACTTCAAGTGATGTGAATTTAATATCTAAATCGATTTTTGTAAGCTCAGTATCCGCAATCCAACAATTTTGAAGTATTTCATTAATTTTCTGGCTATTCAACAAGATTGCTTTATTTGTCACACAAGACAAAAAATCTGATCCCATACCTACAAGTTTGAAAATAAAATCTGGAATAGGAATAGGAATTGTTTTTACACATATATAATCTGAAATAGATTTAAATAAATCAGACCAAGTATATATGTCGGAATTCGCAATGTAGTATATTTTGTTATCGGTTTTTTTACTATTTAAACATAATACTACGGTATTTGCCACATCTCTTACATAAACTAACTGTAACAATCTTTTTGTCATTATTGTGGGTCTTAAATGCCTATGTATTAACTTAAAAAGCACAAGCATATCTTTATCTCTTGGACCATAAATGGCTGCTGGCCTTAGAATTGTATATGGCACCTTTTCGTAAAATATTCTTTTTATCTCCATCTCAGCTACAAGTTTACTTAAACCATAATCTGAGATAGGATGATTCTCTTTATTTGTATTTTTTACATCATTAATTGACTTTGCCGGTCCCATAGCCGCCTGAGAAGAAATAAATACAATTTTTTTTAAATTTGGGTTTACATCTAGTACCACCTTACACAATTTTTTTGTAATTTCGACATTAGTCTTAAAATAGTCGTATTTATCCACCGCACGTACAATACCTGCACAATGAATAACAACATCCATCTTATCTATAATTGTTTTTAAAAAAGAAATATCATTCAAATCGCCATACATATATTTCACAGGCATTTTTTTTATCCACTTTAAATTTGAGGTCTTTCTCACGCAACATACAACGTGATGACTTGCTTCAATTAAAGCTTCAACAATATGACTTCCAAGAAAACCATTTGCACCGGTAACTAAAATCTTTAACATTTTTCTCTCAAAAATTCGTTTATTCAAAGTTAAACAAAGCAAATTTGTTTGCTACATCTTTATAGATAAAATTATAACTTATTTGTAACATTAAAAAGGAATTGATGTATTTTCACCATTGCTAAAGTATCTTGTGCACAGTATTCCAACAGATTTTTTTTACATTTTCTATTTTTTTATCACTATAAAGTCCCATTGCTATAAAAGCAAAAGCAGCCGAAGCATCCTTACCATCACTTATTTTTAAATTTTTGTAATTCATTTCAGGAATCAATATCGGAAGAATTTTTTTTATAGAGAAACGTCCCATAAACTTTACGTCATAATAGTTTTTTCTAATAATTAGTTCAAAATCAACAATCCTAAGACTTATTTTATTAAGTTTTTCACACAGATCAGGAAAAGAATTTGCAAGTTTGAGTATAGCAATACGTTCAAAATTTGCATAAGTCACAATACTACCATTTCCCTCTAGATATTCAATGAGTTTTTCTGCGATTTCCCTATCACAATTCCTTGTTTGGTCCGCAATATATTCATAGTGATCCACTATACTTCCTATACTTTTAACTTTGTCCAATGAAAACTGTGTCAAAATTTGTGTATACGGGCATGTATCTTCGTATAAAGGCATTAATGTTGCAACTGACTCAAAATCAAGATAATAAAAAGGTAGAGTTAAGTCTTCTAGTTCAGTTTTTAAATTTTTCGAAACATGAATTGTATTTGTCAAGACACAATTTCTAACTATTTTTTGCATATCGTTAAGTTCAAAATTCTCTGGAATTTTATCTATAGTATCTATTCCCAATGCTAATAGTTTTTCCATGCTAGGAATAGAAAGTTTAGGCAGACTAAATATATGATTTTTTTTATCTTTACCCATACAACATTCAAATACTGGGCAATTTTTACAACTCTTTTTTAAATAAGGTATGGGCATAGTTTGAGATATAAGATCTTTAAAAACTTTACAAGAGATATCTAAAAATTCCTGCGCTTTTAACTTAACTTTTTCTGTACAATTCAATTCTTTAAAAAGCTTCGATATCTCCATTCCAAAACGGTAGTCATTTGACAAGTAAAGAATACTAATTTTGCTTATCCTTATTCCTAATTTAGCTAAAACCATAACCACAAAAGATACATCTTGAATATATTTAACTTTGTATTTGCTTCCTGATCTAATATCAAACAAATGCCAAGTATTATCTTCAAGTTTTTGCAATATGTCGGCCTTCGCTAAGTAACCATCGGAAATAAATGAAGACCCACAAAAAGTTTTGATATCCATATTTAAAATATTCCCCTTTACCAAATTATCAGCCCTCGTTTTTTTGATATCTACGGCATCTAAGAAAAGATGCCAGAATATTTTATGAATATGTTCCTCTTCTAGTTTAAAAAGTTCATTACTAAGTCCTCTAAGCTTTGGAAGCATATTCCTTTTTGTCATCCACCCCAAAGTAGGACAATTTAAATAGCTAATAAATATAGTTCTATTTATATATTTCATAATATAATTTACAACTCCAGTTGAAAAATTTAATATAATAAGATAGGTTTTATGCATTACCAGCATGATGAATTATTTTCTTTGAACTTAGAAAACGACATTGATGGCATAATCACACAAGAAACGAACAACTTGTCAGAAGTGGTAGTGGAGCAAAAAAACCTATCCTCCACATCTAAAACTCAAAATATATCCATATATTTAATCACAAAAAATCAAAATTTCTTTTCTATTTTTGCCAATCTAGTATTGAAAAGTGTTCCATACTGTTATTACATACCCATTAAAAAAATAAAATTAAACAGTTAATGGGCGAAGAGGGACTTGAACCCTCACGACTTTTGCAAGTCTCAGGATTTTAAGTCCTGTGCGTCTGCCAAATTCCGCCACTCGCCCATTAACTGGAAATACCTTAAGTCTTAAAACAAACTGAAACATAGTTGTAAAAATCAGTCACGCACAAAACAAAACAAGTGAGTACCACAGACTTTGTTCCTAATCTTCTAATTACAAATCAAATTTTCATAGCAATAATAACTACCTTTACTTAAGAAAAAGTCCTACTCGCAACAATTGGTGCGGTTTTAAGTTACTCTTGTTTTTGCTACAGAAATGTAGACCAATTTTAGGACTTTTACTTTAAAACACTACAACAAAAACCTTTGATCGCAATCTCACATAGTGCTCTCTGCTCACAAAAGACACCAACATTCAAGATTATTTTTTAGTTTTATTTATAGAACATCTAAATATTTATACTCTTATTTTACTTATCTATAACTGACTGATTTTAAAAACTTAAACTGTGCATATAACCCAATTTTTCATTATAAATCGTGAATTGATCCCCCTTGATTATACTATTTATTTTTTCTTTAATCAAGTTCAAAATTATTAAAAACGCTCTTAAACTTAAAAAATCTCTTTACAAATCTATTTTAGCTAAAAATTTATTTACGTAAGAAATTACTCGATTATTTTCTCGATTATTTTGAGGAAGTTGCTGATAATACAACGTTACTTAACTGCATTGCAGACTCTTGGATGACGTACATCTTTTCCATGTATCATAAAAACAACGTCTTCACTTATATTTGTAGCATGATCACCAAGCCTTTCTATACTTTTTGCTATAAACATTAGATCAACAATTCTTTGGGTGGCATTCATATCTGAAGCTTTGGTCATTAAACTTTTAAGTTCATTAAGAATTCTTTTATTTAGATTATCTACATCGTTGTCTTTAACAAGAACAGATAATGCAAGCTTGGAATCATTAGTATTAAAAGCTTTTATGCAATCTATTACCATACTTTGTACAACTTCAAACATTTTTGAAATGTCAACAACAGGTTCAAACTCAGCATGCTTTATTAAATCAAAAGTGTTTTTACTTATATTTACAGTCTCATCTCCCATTCTTTCCAAATCACTGTTAATACGCATAGCAGAAGTTATAAACCTTAAATCAGCTCCAACAGGCTGGTTTAACGCTATAAGTTTTAAGCATTTATCATCAATAACTATTTCTTGAATATTAACCTCTCTTTCTAAACAGCATATAATATCAGCTTGTTTTGGATCTCTATTGACAAGTTCCTGAGTTGCAGCCACTATCATTTTCTGAACAAATTCCGCCATGTCTAAGAGACGATTTTGTAAATCACTCATTTCAACATCAAAATGGCGCATATTTTAACACCTCACTCTTTTTAGGGAAAATAAATCCAATATAATATTTTTTTGAATCCATCAAAAACTTTTCTAAAATATATACTTAACACTTACTACATTACACAAATCTGCCAGTCAAATAATCACCTGTTTCTTTTTTTGATGGATTTGTGAACATTTTCTCAGTTTTATCAAATTCAATAACCTCGCCAAAAAACATAAATACTGTATCGCACGAAATTCTTGCCGCTTGTTGCATATTGTGTGTCACTATCACAATAGTATATTTGTTTTTTAAATTAAGCATCAATTCTTCAATTCGATGTACTGCAACAGGATCAAGAGAAGAACAAGGTTCGTCAAGAAGAATAATATGTGGTGCTACTGCAATAACTCTAGCAATACAAAGTCTTTGTTGCTGCTCTAAAGTTAGACTCAAAGCTGATTTACGTAATTTATCTTTAATATCATCCCACAATAAAACAGATCTTAAACTTTGCTCTACAGTTTCATTTATAGTATTTTTTCTTGAAGCTATTCTATTAACTTTTAATCCAAAAGCAACATTTTCATAAATCGAAATTGGAAAAGGATTTGGCCTTTGAAAAACCATTCCTACATTTCTTCTTAAAGCATCTACATCAATGCTTGAATCGTAAATATTTTTACCTGAAATATTAATTTCACCGCTTGTATTTAAACCATCTATTGTGTCATTTATTCTATTTATCGACCTTAAAAGCGTAGATTTTCCACAACCCGACGGACCTATAATAGCAGTAATTCTATTTTTTTCAATATTAACATTAATATTTTTAAGTGCATGAAAATCTGTATAGTATAAATTGAAACTTTTTACTAGTATTTTTGACATCTATTCTCCAAGTTAATCATACAAAATGTAAATTCCAAGATATAATTACAAATAATTCCCATGAAAATATAATAGAAATAAAAACTTTACAAAATAGTAAAAAATTGTAAAGTTAACCAAATCGTCCTGTTATATAATCCTCAGTTTGTTTTTCTTTTGGGGAAACAAATAATTTATCAGTTTTATCAGTTTCCACAAGCTTTCCCATAAGGAAAAAAGCTGTTCTATCACCAACACG
>JAITOH010000025.1 GCA_031290055.1 Endomicrobium sp.
TATGCACAAACGCCTCTTTAAATGCATTAGCTGGGTGTGTTTTTTTGTCTGGATGGGGAAATGATGGATTTAAAAATCTTGCTGAAGTCAATATGTCAAAAGCAAGGTATGCCTTTAATAAAATAAGATCTTTAGATGGTTTTAAAGCAAAATTTAAAGATAGAATATTTTTTAATGAGTTTGTGATTGAAACACAAAAAGATATAAAAAAGATGGGGAAAAAATTGTTTAAAAGTGGCATATTAGGGCCTTTAAACTTATCGCATACAAGTGAAAATTTAAAAAATTGTCTGTTATTTTGTGTAACAGAAAAAAGGAGTAAATTAGAAATAAATAAACTTGTAGAAGTATTAGCAAAATTATAACAACATCGGGTTGTGTAAAAATCAAGTATATGGAAAAAGGATATGGAAATGGGAAAATTGTTAAATGAATTGTCATCTCAAGGTAGTTTTGCGTATGCTGTAAATTCAGACGTTGAAATTGATGTGCAAATACCTGAAAATTTCAAGAGAACTTCAAAATTAAATCTTCCAAGTATTGCAGAAAGTGACTTGTTAAGACATTTCACAAATCTTTCAAGGAAAAATTACGCCTTGAGTACAGGTTTTTATCCTCTTGGATCATGTACAATGAAATATAATCCATTAATTAATGAACGTATTTCTAAATTTAATAATTTTGTTGCATTGCATCCATACCAGTATCAGGGAACTATTCAGGGTGTCTTGGAAGTAATGTATGAACTAGAAAAAGATTTATGCGAAATTTCTGGAATGGATTATTTTTCTTTACAACAATCAGCTGGTGCTCAGGGAGAGTTTGCGGGTCTTTTAATTATTGCAAAATATTTTAAATCGATAAACCAAAAAAGGACGAAAATAGTTGTTCCAGATTCTGCACATGGAACAAATCCAGCTTCAGCAACTTTTGCAGGCTTCGAGATTATTCCTTTGAAGTCAGAATCTGATGGGAGTATATTGCCAAAAAAATTGAAAGAAGTTTTGACTTACGAAGTTGCAGCTATCATGCTTACCGTTCCAAATACTTTAGGGACGTTTGAAAAAAATATACCTGAAATATCAAAGATAGCTCATGAGAACGGAAGTCTTTTGTATTATGATGGTGCAAATCTTAATGCTATTATGGGTGTGATAAGGCCAGGTGATATAGGTTTTGATGTTATGCACGTAAATCTTCATAAAACTTTTTCAACACCTCACGGCGGAGGTGGGCCTGGGTCTGGTCCAATTGGAGTGAAAGCATTTCTAGAGCCTTTTATGCCTCTGCCAAGAGTAGAAAAGAGTAAATCCAAATTTACTCTAAATTACAACAAGCCAAAAAGTATAGGAAAATTGAAAGCATTTCTTGGTAATTTTCCAGTTATATTAAAAGCATATGTGTACATAAAAGCTTTAGGTGCAAAGGGTTTAAGAAACGTTTCTGAGCATGCTGTTTTAAATGCCAATTATATGCTTGCAAAACTTAAGAATAAATTTGATGTTCCTGGTGGAAGCAGATGTATGCACGAATTTGTTGTTGCTCCAAAATCAGTACTAAAAAATAATATAAGGACATTGGATGTTGCAAAAAGACTTTTAGACTATGGATTTCATGCTCCAACTATATATTTCCCGTTGATTGTCGATGAAGCAATAATGATAGAGCCAACTGAAACAGAATCAAAGGAAACTTTAGATGCATTCATTGATGCATTTGTTAGGATCATCTTAAAGGAAGCAGAACAAGAGCCACAAAAACTAAAAGAAGCTCCAATTAATACTCCAATTGGACGATTAAATGATGTTGAGGCAGCTAGAAGTCCTGTTTTAAAATGGAAATAAGTGAAACTTATAATTTACATTCAGGTAGTAATAATGGAAAATAGAATTTCAAGTTTAAGAGAAATGAAATTTGAGATTAAAAAGCTTCGAAAGATCAATAAAAAAATAGTTTTTACGAATGGTTGTTTTGATCTGCTTCATATAGGCCATACGGGGCTTCTTGACTTTGCAAAAAGGCTTGGTGATGTCTTGGTAGTTGCTATAAATTCAGACAAATCTTTAGGGTGTCTTAAAAGTCATAAAAGACCATTAGTTGGAGAAAAAGATAGAGCTAAGATTCTTCTTTCTTTGAAATCTGTTGATTATGTTGTTGTTTTTAATGAACAAACTCCTAAAGAAGTTTTGAGTGAATTGCAGCCAGATATTTTAGTAAAAGGTGGTGATTATAAACGATCAGAAATTATTGGAAGAGAGTTTGTAAAAAAAGTTTGTTTGTTCCCATTTATAAAAAATAAATCAACAACAAATTTAATAAATCTCATAGTAAAACGTTATACATATGAGTGAAAAAAAAATATCAGGTACATTGCTAATTATCTCTTCGTCTTGTTTTAGAGTTATTGATGCTAATTTAAATCGTTGTCGTGAAGGGCTTAGAGTTGTTGAAGATAGTTTGCGATTTGTATTAAATGATGGTACTATTTACAAAAAGATCCGTAATATACGTCATGATATCGACAAAATTTTGAGGGGGAAATATGGTGAACTTCTAATGGAAAGAAATTCAGTTGAAGATGTTGGTAGAGAAGTTTTAGAGTCACCAAAAAGGGGAATACAAGATATAGTGTCTGCAAATTTTAAGCGTGTGCAAGAATCTTTGAGAGTTTTAGAAGAATATTCAAAAAGTTTTATTCAAGAATCTTCTGCAGAATTCAAGAGACAGAGATATTTGGTTTACATTGTTGAAAAATTGGTTTATTTAAAATATAAAAATTTTTTTGTTAAAGACTGAATAGTAAAAATGATGGATCAATGTTTATTTTAAAATGGAATATTATTTCTGTATTTTGTGGGTTATCCAAGGTGTAAAAGGTGTAATTATCTGATTAAATATTAAAGTTTGTATAAAAATTAAGTGCAATTTATTATAAAAATATTTTTATTTTACAGTTGCGGATATTTTTAAATAATGAGGGATGTGAAATGACATTAATGCAAAAAGCTCAAAACAAAATAACAAGTGATTTAATAAAGTCAGTTGCGCAATCTGAAAATTTAAATGAAGAATTCATAAGGGCTGGAATTGCTTGTGGAAGTATTGTTATTCTAAAAAATACTAAAAGTATTTTAAAAAAAAATGTAGCAGTGGGAGCTGGATTAAAGACAAAGATTAATGCCAATATAGGTACATCTCCTGATCACATAGATCTTGAAGAAGAACTTGCAAAACTTGATACTGCGGTAAAAGCTGGTGCTGACACTGTTATGGATTTGTCTACTGGTGGTAATTTAATGCAAATAAGGAAAGAAATTCTTTCAGCTTCACCTGTTCAAGTTGGAACAGTACCTATCTATGAAGTTGCTTGTAAAACGATCATGAATGGTAAAAAAATATTCCAAATTGATGTAGATGTTTTATTTGACGTCATAGAAGAACAAGCTCAACAAGGTGTTGATTTTATTACTGTACACTGTGGAATTAATAAGGCTACTGTCGAGATATTAAATCGCCAAAAGCGTCTTACAGGTGTCGTAAGTAGGGGAGGATCTTTTTTAGTTAAGTATATGAGGGCCAGTGGTAAAGAGAATCCTTTGTTTGAGCAATATGACAGGCTTTTAGAAATAGCAAGAAAATATGACGTTACATTAAGTCTTGGAGATGGTCTTAGACCTGGGTGTGCATTTGATGCTTCGGATGGTTCGCAGATTGCAGAGTTGTCAGTTTTAGGGGAGCTTGTCTTAAGAGCTAGGGAGGCTGGTGTTCAGTCCATGATAGAGGGGCCAGGACACATCCCGTTAAATCAAATTGAGTCAAATGTAATTCTTGCAAAGAGATTAGGCCACAATGCCCCGCTTTATTTTCTGGGGCCTTTAGTAACTGACATAGCTCCTGGGTACGATCACATAACTTCAGCGATAGGTGCAGCTTTAGCGGCAGCCTATGGTGTTGATTTTATTTGTTATGTTACACCTAGTGAACATTTAAAACTTCCCGATATTCAAGATGTTCACGATGGGGTTATTTCTGCAAGGATAGCTGGCCACGTAGCAGATATTGTTAAAGGAATTCAAGGGGCAAAAGAACGCGATGACGAAATATCTAAGTGGCGTAAGGCAAGAAATTGGAATAAACAAAAAGAATTTTGCATAGATCCTGTAAAGTTTTCAAAATCAAGGGCAAAATTTTCTCCACATCAAGACGTGTGTACAATGTGTGGAGAATTTTGTGCCATGAAGGATTAGTAAAACTATAGTATATTATATTGTGATTTGTGTTGGTTATTAATCTTTAGGTTCCTAAATTGTTTTTTCAAAGAATTTTATCCTCAAGTACTCTATTGTTCTTTTCCTTTTTTAGGAACTGCAGATAGTTAGGGAATGTTACAATTTCTCCTGTCTTAGCAATCCATACATAAGCTGCTATATCTTTTTGAAATTTGATTTTAATAGGATTTGTTACATGCCAAGTGTCGTTTATGTGATACCATGCAGAACCTATAATATTTTTGGGGTTTGTTTTTTTTTTAGTTGCTTCATAAAATGCTTTGTTATTGCGAAAGATGATGCTATTACCATAAATTCTCAGCTGTTGTCTTACTATTTTTTCGGCTTCTTTAGGGTTTGGTAGTACATTTGCAAAATTTACGTGTAATACTGATGCCATTTCGGGAGGTTTTTCACTGAAATCTATAAAATAATCAATCTGTTCAACAAATTTTTTAAAGCTGTGTGCATTTAGTGAAAATTCAAATATAAACACTATGATATAAATTAATTTTCTCATTTAGGTTTTGTTCTTTTGCGACATGATTTAAGATTATAACATTATTTTCTGCAATTTTAATATCTTGCAGTAAACTTTAAGGTTTGAGATTATGTTTAGGAGTGAAAAGTGGGTGGTGTAAGTCTGCCAAAAAAAGTGAAGTTATTTTGCGGTATAATTTTTTCTTCTTTTAAGAAAAAGGTAAAACAAAAATCTTTATCAATACTTGAGTATAATTTCGGTAAAATCGATTTGTTGAGTAGTGTTATACCATTTAATTTTTCAAATTATTATAACTCTGAAATAGGCGATGACTTAAGACGCTTTTGGATTTCTTTCGAAAAATTAGTTTTTACTTCAGATCTTGTTGAAACAAAAATTTTCACAAATTACGTTGAGAACAGTTTTTTGACAAACAATAAAAGACTAATAAATATTGATCCGGGTTATGTAACTCCTGCGAACGTTATTCTTGCTACAACAAAAGATTTCAGTCATAGAATTTATCTTTCAAACGGAATTTATGGTGAAGTTACAGTAATATATAAAAATGGTAGGTTCATCAAACTTCCTTGGTCATATACTGATTATTTATCTGAATCGGCGATTGATTTTTTTTTAAGAGTACGAGAAAATCTTGTTAAACAATTAAGACAATCCTAAAATTATATTTATGTTTCATGAAAGTTGTTATATTCTTTTATGCAAAAATACTAGCAGATTGTTTGTCTTACATGCTCTTATCTAATTTGTAGTGCATTATAGCTGCATCAAACATACTTTGTATATAAATTTTTTTTATCTATAAAGTTTGGACTTGTTTAAATACTAAGTTGTAAACTCAAATCATCGATATTTTATAAGGTTTGCATGGTTTATTTTATAGTAGTTGGCATTTAGTTTTTACAATAATTAACTCTTTGTAGTTAAAATGGATTAATATGTAAGTTTAGTTTGTACAACACAATATATGATTATATAAATTTAAAAACAGAATGAAATGTAAAAGTTATCTACAATATACTCAAAAAAACAGTGCAGTCATTTTAACATTATGTTGCAAAATAATAATTAATTAAAATTTATTGAGAAATTGATTTACTGAGTGAGTTTTGGTATGATCACCTACAAACAAAAAAGCAACTTTATATGAAGTAAAGGAGAGGAGCAAGCGATTATTATGGTTAAAAAGAATTTGTTATCAATTTATGATTTGTCTTCAAAAGAAATAAAATTTTTATTAGATCAGGCATTTGAGTTTAAAATTAAAAAAAAATACATTGATGTTTTTAAGGGTAAGACGTTAGGATTGATATTTGAAAAGCCTTCTACGAGAACATTGGTTTCTTTTGCGACAGCAATAGCGCAACTTGGAGGAATGCCTATTGTTCTTAGTACAGATAAACTTCAGCGCAAAAGAGGTGAATCTATACATGATACTGCAATTGTTTTATCGCGCTATTTAAGCGGTATTGTAATAAGGGCTTTTAAACACCAGGAATTAGAGGAGTTTGCAAAATATTCTTCTGTTCCGATTATAAACGGCCTTACAGATTACGAACATCCTTGCCAAGTCTTGGCTGATATTATGACTATTAAAGAATTTTATAAAATAAAAACGATTGATTCTTTAAAAAAAATCAAAATTGTTTATGTAGGAGATAGTAATAATATTGCAAATTCACTTCTTGCGACAGCTGCTGTTTTAGGACTAGATTTTACGCTAATATCCCCTAAAGAATATTCTCCTGATAAGGGAATATTAGATAAAGCTTTAGGATATACATCTTTAACCAATGCTGAAATTAAAATTACAAACGACCTCAGTGCTGTAAAAAATGCTGATGTATTATATACAGATGTATGGACGTCAATGGGTTTTGAAACCGAAGAGAAAAAAAGAAAAAAAATTTTTAGTCCCTATCAGATAAATAGCGAACTATTAAAAAAAACTTCTTCAAAATGCATTGTTCTTCATTGTCTTCCAGCTTTACGAGGTGAAGAAATTACTGCTGAAATCATGGA
>JAITOH010000027.1 GCA_031290055.1 Endomicrobium sp.
GTTGCTTTTGAAAAAAGGAGCTATTTTCAATCATACTTCAGATACAGAGATTCTTCTTCATCTTATGGCAATGTCTGAGGGAGATCTTGCAGCTGTAGTTGCAAACTCAATACGAAAACTCGATGGAGCTTTTTCTCTTGTAATACTTAAAGCTCAAACTCTTATAGGCGCAAGAGATGAAAATGGGTTTAGACCTTTAGTTTTGGGTAAAATAGATGATTCTTATATACTATCTTCAGAGAGTTCTGCAATTGAAGTTATTGGTGGTAAATTTGTAAGGGACGTAGATCCTGGAGAGATTATAGTAATAGAAGGTGGGGAAATTAAAAAATCTTTTGTATATAGAAAGCATAAAAAACAAAATACTTGTATTTTTGAACAGGTCTATTTTTCTAGACCAGATAGCATGATGTTTGAAAGAACAGTAAAAGAGGCAAGAGTAAGAATGGGTGAATATCTTGCTCAACAAATGAAAAATATAAAAGCTGACATCGTTATTCCTGTACCTGACACAGGTTATTTTGCAGCCTTGGGATTTTCAAGGACGTCAACTATACTTTTTGAAAATGGATTTGTAAGAAATCATTATCTTGGAAGATCTTTTATAAAGCCATCGCAAGGTTTAAGGGATTTAACTGCCAGACTTAAGTTGCGTCCGATAAAAGAAGTCGTAGATGGTAAAGAAATAGTACTTATTGATGATTCGATAGTAAGAGGAACTACTTCAAAAATATTGATAAGTATTTTAAAAGAAGCAGGTGCAAAAAAAATTCACTTTGCATTGTCTTGTCCACCTATAATTAGTTCATGTTACTACGGAATTGATACGCCAAGTAAAGAATATTTGATATCTGCAAATAATTCAACTGAAGAAATAAGGAAATATTTAAAGGTTGATAGTTTGACTTTTTTAACTCTAGAAAATCTTGTTAAAGCTTGTTCTTCTGGAATTGAAAAAAGTGATACTTTTTGTAAAGCATGTTTCACTGGTAATTATCCTACAGAAATTTCAGAAAATGCATGTGCATATAGATATAAAGAAGACTGTTATTAATGGCAAAGTATATTTTCATTACTGGTGGAGTTGTAAGTTCTTTGGGTAAAGGTATTTCGGGTGCGAGTATAGGTAAACTCTTGCAGATTCATGGATTTAAAGTAAATATGATAAAGTTTGATCCTTATATAAATGTTGATCCAGGAACTATGAGTCCTTATCAGCATGGAGAGGTTTTTGTTACACTAGATGGAACAGAGGCAGATTTGGATTTAGGTACTTATGAAAGATTTTTGGATGTCTATACAAATAAGTCAAACACTAATACTGCTGGTGATGTTTACAGAACTGTAATTGATAGAGAAAGAATGGGTTATTACAATGGATCTACGGTGCAAGTTATACCACATATTACAGATGAAATAAAAAAGCGTTTTACAGTTTTTAGAGACGAGTATGATGTTTCTATAATTGAAATAGGTGGGACTGTTGGTGACATTGAGAGTCTTCCTTTTATGGAGACTGCAAGGCAATTCCAGCTTGAGAATAAAAAAGAAGATGTTTTTAGTATTCATGTTACTCTTGTTCCGTATATTGCAGGAGCTCGTGAATTGAAAACAAAACCTACTCAACATTCAGTCAATAAATTGAGGGAAATTGGTATTTCTCCAGATATGATAATATGTAGAACAGAGCATATTCTTGATAAGCCTTTAAAGAAAAAAGTGTCTCTTTTTTGTAATGTAAAAGAAAATTGTGTGATTGAGGCACTGAATGTTCCGTCTATTTATTTTATTCCTGAAGAATTTTACAAACAAAATGTTGATTCTTTAATAATAGAAAAACTCAAATTAAACCCTAAAAAAAAATTCACTGAAGTGTGGTTTAAAAAAGTAAGACCTACAAAAAATAAATTTTGTAAAGAGGTTAAAATAGCTATTGTTGGGAAATATGCAAATCTAAAAGATGCTTATAAGTCTATTGACGAGTCTTTTAATATTGTCGCTTTGGAATTAAGCACAGAAATTGTAATACATTATCTTAGGGCTGAAGATGGAGGGTTAATTGAAAAATTGAAAAACTATGATGCTATTTTGGTTCCTGGCGGATTTGGCAACAGAGGTGTGGAAGGTAAGATAAAGGCGATAACTTATGCAAGGGAAAATAAAGTTCCATTTCTTGGAATTTGTTTGGGGATGCAATGTAGTGTTATAGAGGCTTCAAGGAATTTAGCAAAACTTAAAGATGCTAACTCTACAGAATTTGATGAAACTACAAAATATCCTGTAGTAAAGATTCTTGATGGACAAAAAAATATACAATATAGAGGAGGTACAATGAGACTTGGAAGTTATAAAGCTAAAATTAAAGAAAATACATTAGCACATAGTTTATATAAAACTACGGAAATTAATGAAAGACACAGGCACAGGTATGAAATGAATCCTAAATTTATAGAAAAACTTGATAAACTCGGATTTTTAGTAAGTGCCTATCACGAAGAAGTACTTCCTGAAATCGTAGAAGTAAAAGATCATCCGTTTTTTATAGGTGTGCAATTTCATCCCGAATTTGCTTCAAGACCTATGAAACCTCATCCTCTTTTTAAAGGTTTAATAGATGCCTCACTGAAAAAATAAAAATGTTTTGTTTGAGTGGTGGTTGTGGGTTGTGATTTTTGTTAATTAGAACTTTGTAGTTTGGTAAAAGTATCTTTAATTTTAGAAGATATGAAGAAGATTATATAAAATGTAAAACAATAGGTTGCGATTCGATATGTTACTTAAACGATAGGAGGTGTAGTATATAATGTTTGCAAAGTTTGTTAATTGGATGAAACCTATTCCAGATTCAAAAAGTCTGATTATGGGTAAAAAATTAATTACGAAACAGTATAGATCTTGGCGCATTAAAATGTTTTTGGGAATGTTTGTTGGCTATATAGTGTATTATTTTACACGGGCAAATATTACCTATGTAGCACCTTCTATTATGCGAGAGTTTGGAATTACAAAAACTGAGTTTAGTGTCATTCCGGCTGTTCTTTTTGTAGTTTATAGTGTTGGTAAATTTTTAAGTGGTATACTTGCCGATAGATGTAATATAAGATCTTTTATGGCAGTGGGTTTGCTAGGTTCTTCTATAATTAACCTTTTTTTTGGATTTATTCCGTCTCTACATATGCTTACTTTTTTATGGGGATTGAACGGTGGGTTACAGTCCATGGGATATCCTCCGGCGGCAAAAGGTCTTGTGTATTGGTTTTCGTCTAGTGAAAGAGCAACTAAATGGGCATTGTGGTCGACTTCTCATACAATTGGGGCTTCTGTTGTTGGTATATTGGTAGGATTTTGTATAAAATTTGGAAGTTGGCGTGCTGCTTTTTATTTGCCAGGTATAATTGGATTAATAACTAGTATTTTTTTACTTTATACGCTTACTGACAAACCTAGTTCAGTGGGATTACCTCCAATTGAGGTTTATCATAATGATCCTCTACCAGTAAAAGAACAAAATAGTCTTTCTTATTGGGAAACTTTAAAAAAATACGTTTTAGGAAACCCTCATATTTGGGC
>JAITOH010000071.1 GCA_031290055.1 Endomicrobium sp.
TTATTCGATTGCAAATGCCCGATGAAATGCTTCGTAATTCCTTTAAGAGATGCATCAAGTTGTTTGAACTTAGGCAAAGCCTCTTGAATCTTACTCTCTCCAATATGTTTTACCCCGCAATTCAAAGCTTCTAGAACATCTTGGCAAGAAATTTTTTTTGTTACCACTACAAGTTTTACGGCATCAAAAGCATGCTTGACCGATTTTATAGTACTTTTTATATACTCTATGTTTTCGCAAATATTTTTTCTCATTCCACTATATATTGTATCATATTTCTGCTACTCACAAAAATTCATACCTTTAATTTTTACTGGCCTACCTAAATCACGTTAAGAGTACGTGCATTACAACTGAAGGACAAAACCTCCTAAGCATCATCGAATAAACGCGAGTTTTCTATTAGACAAAATCCGTAGGATTTAATGAAAAAATAGTCCATTTATTTTACTAATACTAAAATTTAAAAAACAAAAAATCTACTCTTATTCACAAAATCCTTTAGAATGTTCGTACCGGAGCGTTTTTGTTATCATATTAATTATTTTTTTTGGGCCAAAATATTGCATAGGTCCTGGAGAAATATAACTCTCTGTCATGCTCCATTCATCTCTATTTTCAACAAATTTTTTGAATGGTTTTCCACTTAAATCAACTAAAGCTTTTTGTACAACAAATTTATCTTTTCCATCTCTCTTTTCAATATTCATCATCGTAGTAAGCGGGATTCCACCACACTCCCACTGTTTTGGAGGTTTTACAAGATTTTTTATAGACGACAAATAACCTGTGAAACCATTAAGAAGAAGTGCAGATGCATTATAACCTAAAGCATAAGTATAATTTGCGTCAAAATTTGACGGAATTCCACATCGCCCTTCATACCCAAAAAAATGTGAAACGGATAAAAATTTATCCTTATATTCACCTGCTTCTCCAAGTTTAAGAAGCTCCTTATGAACCATTTCAAGTAAAAGTTTCTCAGTATCAATAAATGATAGTTGCACGTTACCATGGGGATCTCTATCTAACAAAAATTGAGAAGTAATATTTGCTGGAAGAGATTTTATTAAATTGTAAAGCTTGCTCGGAAGTTTATTTAGTACAAAATTTTCCTTACCTTCAAACGAATTAAGTTTTGCAATGTCATGAATACTTACAGACAGAATATCATTTATAGCTACAATAAGTTCCTTCATTTCGGGTATAAATTCTATAAGTCCTTCTGGAATTAAAATGACCCCAAAATTTTTACCAATGTACGAACGTTTGACTATAACATCAGTTATATTTTCGACAACTTTAGAAAGAGTCATGCTTTTTGCTAAAATTTCTTCCCCAATTAAAACAATATTAGGTTGTGTTTTTAAGCTAACTTCCAATGTAATATGAGAAGCGCTTCTACCCATAAGGCGAACAAAATGCCAGTACTTTCTAGCAGAATTCACATCTCTGCAAATATTACCGACAAGTTCAGAGTAAATCTTTGTTGCTGTATCAAAACCAAATGAAATTTCAACATGTTTGTTTTTTAAATCACCATCAATAGTTTTAGGGACACCTATAACACATTTATCTAAATTCTTTTTTTTTAAATATTCTGCTATCATTGCAGCATTAGTATTAGAATCATCTCCACCAACAATAACCAACGCATCAACTTTATTTGCCAAAAGATTATTCTTTAGCAAGGAAAATTGTTCAGGAGTTTCAATTTTTGTTCTTCCAGATTGTATAAAATCAAAACCACCGGTGTTTCTATAATCTTTAAGAATTTCTTTTGAAATTGTTTTATATTTATTTTTCAAAATACCAGACGGACCACCTATATACCCAATCAATATATTTTTTTTATTGTTTTCTCTTAATCCATCAAAAAGACCTGCTATAACATTATGCCCTCCAGGTGCCTGCCCTCCGGAAAAAACTATTGCAACTTTAACTGGGGTTTTAAAAACAATTACACTTCTACTTTTCCTAAATGTAATCTTAGGCAAGCCGTAAGTATTCTTAAAGATTTCTTTTAATTTACTCTGATCTGTTACCGATGCCAAAGACCGCACAGTTTTCCCTTTAACAGGACTTATACAAGCCACACCCTTCTTAAATACATCAGGAAGAACAGGCTTAAATTTTTTTCTTTCGGCTTGAAGTTCTGAAATATTTATAGATTTTTTAGTCATTTTTCACATCCTCCGCGTAATAAATAATGTTAAAAATTCAGGACTTATTGTATCAAAAAATAATCCAACCTATAAATCTGCTTTACGCTTTTCTTTAAAATAGACCATAAATAACAACAAAGATATATCTATAGATAAATTTACAAAGCAAATATTTTCACATATTATTTTTAAGAGTTAAATAATCGTTCTTTAATACTTTTGAAATAATATCTTCTGGGGTAATTTCAGAAACACTATCTCTTTTAACTACTATATGTTTTTTAAAGGGCATAGGACCTATCTGAAACGGATCAGTATAACCAAACACTCCTACACATTTTGTACCAACAGCAGCAGCTAAATGCATAGTCCCTGAATCTATGCCTACAAATAAAGACGAAATTTTTAAAAGAGCAGCACTGTCCAATATATTATTATTTTCTGCAATAAATAATTTCGATTTAATTTTACATTTCTGCACAATTTTACTTAAAAATTTTTTTTCGCTCTTTATACCTAAAAGAACACAATTGAATCCCTTGTCAGATAAAATATTTATTACAGTCATCCATTTAGTTCCTACTAGACACTTGCCTTTTCTATTTTTGCTTGCTCCTATTGAAACTGCTATTACATTTGAGAGGTTAAAATTATTTTCTCTAGACCACCTTTTTACATTGTTTAGATTAGCTTCCGGGATTTGCAGTATATTTGTATAATCTGATTGGATTGTTTTCAAGCCAAAAGCAAGTCCTAGTTTTCTATTATTCAATAGTGACGGAACTCCTATTTTTTGTACTTTTTTTGTAAGTAAAAAACTTAAAGACGAAGTATCAAAACCTATTCTATCTTTTATTCCAGCAAAATAGGCTGAAAGTAATGAAACAGGCGATTCCGAAAAAAGAACAGCCTTGTTGAACTTTTCTTTTTTTATGTTTTTCATGAATTTTTTTTCTTTAGGCAGAACTACATCAACTAAACCTGTTGATGTCAGTAGCGGAGATAAATCTGATCTTACAATAGAATATATTTTAACTTCAAACTCTTTTCTTGCAGCTTTAAGAACAGGAAGCGAAAAAAGCAAGTCACCAAGTTGATTCATATGAAAAAAAACTACTTTATCCATTTTTTTATTTCCGCAAAAACGCTTTCAGGTTTAATATTATTTATATTTTTAGGATTATCTTTATTTAAAACTAATGAAAATTGTCCTATATATGGAGCCGTTTCATTTATATTTGAAACACCAAATATAAACACAGATGGAATCTGTAGGACTGAAGCTAAGTGCATAGGTCCAGTATCGGCACCAATAGCAATTTTACTTTTTAACAAAATACTGGCAAGTTCTTCTATGTTCGTTTTACCACATAAATCTACAACTTTTCTAGATTTTATTTCCCCAAAAGATTCCATTGTACCTAAAACAACAATACGTATATCATCGTATTCTTTTTCTATCAAATCTATAAGTTTATAGTAATTTGATACACTCCAATTTTTCCCTTTACCTCTTGCAAAAGGGAGTAACGAAATAAAATTTTCATGAGATTTAGTAAATTTTTGCCGAATTTTAATGCAATAGGAATTCATTACTGAATCATCCAATTTTTCTAAATCCTCTACCATACAATTGGTTTCTTTAGAATGACAAAATTTAATAACCCCTTTTTTTAGAATATGCTCTGCTTTTTTTTTAGAAAAGCTACTTAA
>JAITOH010000081.1 GCA_031290055.1 Endomicrobium sp.
TTTAGTAGCTGAAGAGATAAAGAAAAGTGGTAATAAAGTTGTTTGTATCGCGTTAAGAGAAGAAGCAGATCTTAAATTAGAAGAAATTTGTGATAAAATTTTTTGGATTTCTATTGGAAGATTTCAAAAAATTATTGATGCTTTAAAGATTGAAAATGTAGAAAGTGTTATACTGGCAGGGCAAGTGAAACATATTAAGATCTATTCTGCAATAAATATGGATCTACGTGCGATTAAAGTGATGGGGGGGTTAATTAATAAAAAAGCTAATACAATTTTATCAATGATTGCTAATGAATTTGAAAAAGATGGGATTTGTCTTGTTTCATCTCATATTTATTTGAGATATTTATTTATACAAAAAAAAGGATTAATATCTGGTGAAAAACTTTCTTACGCTGAAAGAAAAGACGTTGAGTTTGGTTATAAAATAGCGAAAGGCATAGCAGGTTTTGATATAGGACAAACAGTGGTTGTAAAAGATAGATCAGTTCTTGCCATTGAGTCAGTTGAAGGTACAGATGAATGTATTAAGCGTGCCTATAAACTTGGTGGAGCTAATTCCATAGTTGTTAAGGTTGCTAAGCCAAATCAAGATTTTAGATTTGATGTTCCAGTTATAGGTAGTAATACTCTTGATGTTTTGAGAGATAATAAAATAAGAGTGATGGCAATAGAGACTGGTGCAACATTAGTGCTAGATAAAAATGAAGTTATAGAAAAAGCAAAAAAAATGAATATTACTATGTTGGCAATATGAAATGATGAATTTTAAGCCAAATATAGATATTAAAATATAATTTATAAAATAAATTTATGATAGATTTAGTGTGTCCTATTATAGGTGAAAAAGAAAAACGGCTAGTTAGAGAAGTCCTAGATTCAAAGCTTCTTGCAAGTGGTAGACATGTTACATTATTTGAACAGTCTTTTGCAAAATATTCTGGCGTAAGGTTCGGCATTGCAAGTGTTAATGGAACAACAGCCCTTCATATGGCCCTGTTAATGTGTGGCATTAAGTCTGGAGATAAAGTTATCACTACTCCTTTTTCATTCATAGCAACTTCAAATTCGATACTTTTTTGTATGGCCAAGCCAATTTTTGTTGATATTGATCCTAAAACTTTTAATATAAATCCTGTTGAACTTGAAAAAACATTGAAAAAAGAAAAGAATGTCAAAGCTGTTTTAATAGTTCACCTTTACGGACTTCCATGTGATATAGATGCAATTCTCAAACTCAAAAAAAAATATAAATTTAAACTTATCGAAGATGCATGTCAAGCACATGGGGCTGAATTTAAAAACAGAAGAGTTGGTTCTTTTAGCGATGCAGCAGTTTTTTCATTTTATGCGACTAAAAACATGACTATGGGAGAAGGTGGAATAGTTCTTACAAACGATGTAGAACTTGACAAGTATGGAAGACAGCTTATAAATCACGGTAAAAAAGATCATTTAACGCATGTTATTTTGGGATATAATTATAGACTTACAAATCTTGCAGCTGCCATAGGTATAGCTCAATTGAAGCAAGTTGAAGATTGGAATGCAAGAAGAATTACAAACGCTATAAAGTATAATAAAGCCTTTAAGGATTTAAGTTTTCTACAAATACCTTATGTTCCAAAAAACTGTAGACATGTTTTTCATCAGTACACGATAAGAATTTCCTCAACTGATAGAAAAAAGTTTGTTAAATATTTAGCAAAAAATGGTATAAAGAGTGGAATTTATTATAGTATAGTGATATATGAACAGCCGTTTTATAAAAATCTTGGATACGAATCTGGATTGTGTAAAGAAGCAGAAAAAGCGGCAAGCGAAGTTCTGTCTCTTCCAGTGCATCCATCTCTTTCGAAAATTGACACAGACAAGATAATTAAAGTGATAAAGAGTTATAAAAAATGATAAAAACTGCCGTAATAGGAGTGGGTTCTTTAGGGCAGCATCATGCAAGAATTTTGAAATTGCATAAAAAATCTAAACTTAAATTTGTAGTTGATACTGATAAAAAAAGAGTTAAGAAGATTGCAAAAACAAATGAAACAGAATATTCAACAGATTTTAATGTTATTTTAGATAAAATTGATGCTGCTGTAATTGCTGTTCCTACATTTTATCATTATAAAATTACAAGGTCGCTTTTGCAACATGGTATAAATTGTCTTGTTGAAAAGCCTTTTACCTTGAATATTGAAGAAGCTGAAGATCTTATTGAGCTAGCTAGAGATAATAAATTAGTTTTGCAAGTAGGTCATGTTGAAAGATTTAATCCATCGGTTGTTGGTGCTGTGCCTTTTGTAAATAATCCGAAATTTATTGAAGTCAATAGATTAGGTCCTTATGATCCTAGGAGTAATCATATAGGAGTGGTTTTAGATTTAATGATACACGATTTAGATGTTTTATTTTATTTTATAAAAAGCAAAGTTGTTTCTTTTGAAGCTTATGGAGCAAAAATTTTTTCTAATACTGAAGATATTGCAAAAGCCAGATTAAGGTACGCAAACGGTTGTGTGGCAGATGTATCTGCTAGCAGAGTATCAATGGAGAAATATAGGAAGATAAGAATTTTTCAACCAGACAGTTATATTTCTATAAACTATGCGGAGAAAAATTTTAAAGTTTATACAAAAAAAGGAAAGATAACTTCACTTTCTGATATAGACGTTACAAAACCTAAACTTCAGTCTAAAGAGCCTCTTTTTTATGAACTTGATAATTTTATAAACAATATAATTGAAGGAAGAAAACCCAGTGTTTCAGGTGAGCAAGGTAAGAATGCTGTTGAACTCGCCCTAAATATACTTAAAGGCATGGTGTTTTGATGGTTAGTAATAAGATATTTATATCTGCTGGAGATTTATCCGGTGAATTGCATGCTTCAAGTCTTGTAAAAGAGATAAAGCTGATAGATTCTTTGTGTCATATTTCTGGTATAGGGGGGAATAATTTAAAATCCGTTGTAGATGAATTTATTGCAGATATAGTTGATTTGAGTGCGTTTGGTTTTTTCCCAATTAATCAATTTTTTCATTTGAAAAGAGTCCTGAATAAATTAAAAGTCTATTTAATTAAAAATCATCCAAATAAAGTTATACTTGTAGATTATTATGGATTTCATATACATGTTGCAAGATTTGCTAAAAAGTTAGATATTCCAGTCTATTATTACATAAGTCCTCAGGTTTGGGCTTCTCGGAGTTGCCGAATAAAAGAACTTGCTAAAACAGTAAAAAAAATGCTAGTTATTTTACCTTTTGAAGAAAAATTGTATAAAGATAACAATGTTGATGCGATTTTTGTAGGAAACCCTTTGTTAGACAAAATTCCCGAAAAGAAAAGTTTTGCAACATCTACGCCACATAATATAGGTTTGTTTCCTGGAAGTAGAAAAAATGTAATTAGGCGCCACATGCCCATAATTCTTAAAACTGCACAATTACTTAAAGAAAAAATAAACGCGAAGTTTATAATTTTTATGGTCGATAATAGTATTAAATTTAATTTGCCAAAATATATAAAATTTGAGAAATCTAATAATTTTGAGAAAAGAAAGTTATTAGATTTTGCAATTTGCCCTTCAGGAACTGTAAGCCTTGAAAATGCTCTTATGGGTATTCCGATGGTCGTTATGTATAAACTATCTTATTTTAATTATTTTTTTATAAAAGCGATTATAAAAGTTAA
>JAITOH010000085.1 GCA_031290055.1 Endomicrobium sp.
AATCCCATGGCATACAAAACAGTAGCGCATGATTGAAGCTTAATTTTTTTATTTAGCCTGTTTAAAAAAACTGCAGCTATTATTTTCCTTTCATTAGATTCAACAGCTTCTTTTTCTACGATTGATGCTATAATAATAATATCCTTAAAATCAAGATTAAGTTTTTTTGCTCTTTCGTACATAAAAGGCGTAATTTTCTTATTAAATTCAAAATACATCATATCAATAATTTCTGCCTCACTTGTGTCTGAAGTGAAAAAATATGTTTCAGGCATAAGATAGCCTTCCATATTTCTGATTTTTGCAATTCTAATAAATTTTTTTTTATCAATTTTGAGGACTTTTGAAATAATTTCTGCAGTCTGTCTTATATTTTCCCCTTCAGGCACAGTTACACGTAAAATATTTTTTGAACTATTTGTTAAACTTTTTACCATATTAAAGATGGTAGTTCTTTCAGAAAAACGACAAATACGTTGTTTAAACTTTTTTTGATAGGCTATAGATGTAGCTAAAATCAAAAACATTTTTTTAGAATATATATTTTTTTTTTCTTTTAAGTGTACCACTATTTCAGTTGCAGTGGCACACTTTTGAATTCTTACTAACAACTTTTTGCCATCAAAAACAAAAAAACACGCTGAGAAAAGAATCAACAACAAAACATCTTATGTTTTTTTAATCATAGTTTTGACACATGTCCCCTTTTAACCTCTACAACTTCTTACCTAGCAATTATTTTTGTATACTTGTAGATCCACAAAGTAGATAAACAAATTTTCCAAATATCAATAAAACCTCTAAAAATACAAGCCGTATAAACCTATTTTGTTCCATGAACATTAATTTTGATATTTAAATAGGTCTGTAAAATTAATGCTGCAGCTATTTTATCTTTTAGTAATCTAATTTTTCCTCTTGAAAAATTAAGTTCATCTACAAGAATTCTTTTGGCTTGTATTGTCGTTAGCCTTTCGTCAATAGTAGTTATTTCGATATTCGAAAGAGATTGAATTTCACTAATAAGATTATAGACAATCTCAACCATTGTTCCTTTACTACCGTTCATGCTAATAGGCAACCCTAAAACTATTGTTGAAACATCATTGTTTTTCGCAAGTTCTATAATCTTTAATGCGTTTTTTCTTAAAGATACACTCTCGATCATATCGAAAGGTCTTGCAATAATCTGTAAAGGGTCAGTTAGTGCAATTCCTATTCGTTTTAATCCATAGTCAACTGCCATTACTCTAGTCAAAACATACCCCTAAAACATCTACTAGCACAAAAATATTTTTAAACTCCCGCTTATAACTTTATACAACCCGGTTTAAGCACACAGTAAATATGATAGTTTTATACCACCAATAAACACAGCAACTTAGACAACCTATAACTTCACCACAAAGCAATTGTTTTTTACATCATTTTCTATTTTTTATTTCACCAACTTATTCCCCTCGCATGAAACTCTTTAATTTATAACTGATAAAATACATATTAAAATGCCATTTTGGCTAAATCTTAATAAAATATTTTTAGATAAAATTACATATTCTCCAAATTCATCTTTGAGTCCATCACGTTTATACATACCATAATTTTTACCACAAAATATTTCAAAAACTTAACTGAATCATTCGAAGTAACCCCCCACATAACCAAGACAAATAATGCTTTCATTACAGTAGACTTCTTTTAGTAACAAATTATTCTCACCACAAAATTTTATATAATATAGTCACATTTATGTTCCAGAAGTAAAATTAAAAGAATGTAAACATCTATAAATTTTTCACTGAAATGATATTTAAACTACGATGTTGTTAAAATCCCACCATGAAAATATCAACGTCATTTTTATACAACCTGAAAATACTAGTTTTAGTTTAATAAAATAATCATTTCAAAAAAACACAACGATATACTTGTTTTGAATTCATCTTCATCGTAACTCTAGACATGAACATCTATGTATAATCTGAAAACGATAAAATCATTATTAATTACAAAACAGCTAATACACATCGTAAACACGTTCAAACATTTGGTGGTTTTTTACATATATATTTTAGCAATATTGGAGTAACAAATGTTGTTAGCATTATAACAGCTACTAAAGTACTGTAGTCTTGTTTTTCAAAAACATTGTTTTTGAAACCAATATCTACAAATATTAATCCAACTTCACCGCGAGGAACCATTGAAACACCTATTAAAAGTTTATTGATTCCCTTTTTAATTACAGCAAAACCAGCAATTGTTTTACCTACAAAAGCAACGATAAAAAGTATTATAATTAAAAATAAAATTTCTCTGTTTGCAACAATTGAAGGGTTAAATATACATATGTCCACATTGGTTCCCATTAAAACAAAAAAAACAGGTACAAAAAATGCATAAACAGGCTTTACATCACCCCTTATTTCTTCGCTTTGTTTTGTTGTAGACAGCACTAGACCTGCAACAAATGCCCCAACTATAGGAGCAAGTCCTGCTTTAATTGATAAAGCTGAAATAACAAAGCAAAAAAAAGCACCAGCAATAAATACAGTATGTACTTGTCTCATTGCTGAAATACGCTTAAAAATTTTCTGTACTATAAGCAAGCCTAATACGACAGACAATATTAAAAATGATATCGCAACACCACTTATTTGTACAATTGTTCTAAGAGTAATAAATTCTCCAACTGTAACAAGTTTCAAAACAATAGCAAGCATAACAAGTCCTACAACATCATCGATAAGTGCAGCACCTAGGACTATCTTCGCTTCATCACTTTTTAGACACTTTAAATCTACAAACACTCTTGCTGTAATACCTACTGACGTTGCCGTCAAAACAGCACCAGCAAAAATTGCATGAGTGTTTGTAAAACCATAATACAAAAATACAAAATATCCTAAAAAATAGGGAATTATTACACCAATAAATGCTACAACCATCGCCCATCCACTTGCTTTCAAAAATTCTTTTAAGTTCATTGAAAGGCCTACTTCAAAAAGAAGAATTATAGCCCCCAATTCAGACACAAAAGACAAAACAGATGTTTCGTGAATAAACCCTAGAACACTCGGACCTATTAGAATACCCGCCAAAAGTTCACCAATTATCTCGGTTTGGCCAAATTTTAAAGCAATTTCTCCAAAAATTTTAGCAAAGAAAAAAATACTAGCTAAAGATACCAAAGTCCCAAACATGTCATGCATATAATTCCCAGACACTTCGAATTTAAATCAATGGTCAAGTCATCAATATTAATCAAGAAATCTTTACAAGTTTAAAAAGTTAAGTAGCGTTGTCATTTTAACCATGTCTCTCCACAAGGAAAAGATTCACGACAATTATTTCTTACACAATCAGGTCCTGCATCAAAAAATAACATAGGAGCTGTTTTTTTGACAAGACTTAACATGCGACAAGCCATATTTCTAAGTTCCAGCTGAGCTCTATTACAACATCGCAATGAAAAAAAATGCCTTAGTTCTCTTGCATTCATTGTGATTATTATTTTTGTTACAAAAGAATTAGATAAAATATACCTCGCATCTTCAGCAGGAATTCTAGCTTCTAAAAATTCTTTATAAAGTCCTTCAGCGCTTTTTAAAAATTTAATATACTTTTTTAACAAAACCTTATTTTTTCTTATTGTGTTAGGCACTATGAACCTAGTAGCATCTTTAAATTCTACATATCTTTGACTTTGAACAGAAAAAGAAGCAATTCTATGTCTTGTAAGTTGTGCAAGTAGAACGCGTGATACATCCTCAACTCCAAAAGTAAAAGAAGCATGCTCTAAAACAGAGTGATGTCCCGAAGAAATAACTTTAAGAAGAAGTTTTTTAATTTCTTTCTTTGCAAATTTTTCAAAAACTTCTTCAATTCCAATAGAACTGTAACACAGCCTAGCAGCTACAGCACAAATCTTTTCCGAATCTGGAGTAAACTTTAAAAGTTTTACCTTCATATATATATTTACAAAAACCACTTTATATCTTTCTTAACCTCGATAATATCATCCCTTTTTCTTCCAAGAGAAATTAAGTCTATGGGTGCTCCTACAAGTTTCTCTAAGCGCTTAACGTATCTTTGTGCATTAAATGGAAGCTTCTTAAAATCTGTAATTCCTTTGATTTTACCTTTAAATCCTGGTATTTCCTCATAAATAGGTTCAAGATATTTTTGAATCGTTCTTGAAGCAGGAAAATATTTATATGTATCACCTTTATACTTGTACGCGACACATATTTTAATTTTTTCTATACCCTCCATGCAATCTAGCTTTGTAAGAATTAAATGATTTATTCCGTTTACTTTTACACTATGGCGAACAACAACTGCATCGAACCATCCACAACGACGAGGCCTTCCAGTTGTTGCCCCATATTCCCGGCCTTTTTTTCTCAAAAATTCTCCCATATCATCAAACAATTCAACAGCAAAAGGACCAGCACCAACTCTAGTGGAATAGGCTTTAACAACTCCTAAAATATTATTTATTTTAGTAGGATCAACACCAGCTCCAGAGCATACGCCACCTGCTATGGGATTGGATGATGTCACAAAGGGATAGGTTCCAAAATCCAAGTCAAGCAACGTTCCCTGAGCACTTTCAAAAAGCACTTTCTTATTTTCCACTATTGCGGTTTCAATCATAAATCTAGTATCTGTCACAAAAGGTCTAAGAAATACCGAAAGTTCCTCACGATCTCTTAGAATCTCTTTTTTCAAATTTACAATGTTTATGTTTCTAGTTTTTAAAATAGGAGCCTTTTCTGTAAGGTTTTTCTCTAGTAAATCCTCAAAAACGTCCTTCTCCAAATAATCAACAATTCTTATACCAATTCTCTTCACCTTGTCTGCATAAGCCGGACCTATGCCTTTTTTAGTAGTACCTATCTTAACATCTCCTTCTTCTAGAATTCCATCAACAAGCTTATGATAAGGAAGTATTGTATGGGCCTGCTCACTTATAAAAAATCTTCCATTAATACAAATGTTTTTTTCATTCAGTAAACAGACCTCTTCTTTTAAAGCTTTTGGATCAACCACAACACCATTTGTGATTAAACAACACTTTTCAGAAAAAAGCACTCCAGACGGTATCAAATGAAGAACAAAAGGTTCATTTTCATAAATTAACGTATGTCCCGCGTTATTTCCACCTTGATAACGAACAATATAATCCGCTTCTTTTGCAAGATAATGCACGACTTTTCCTTTACCTTCATCTCCCCACTGTGTTCCCAAAACAACTAATGTTGACATAATTCCCTTTTATATAGAAATGGCTTTTGGACCTACTAAAAGGCAACTTCAAGCGATTAAACCTTTTTAAACCGATGAACGGATGCTCCCAACGAGATTTGAACTCGTGTTACAGGATTGAAAATCCTGTGTCCTAGACCTCTAGACGATGAGAGCAAAACTGAGCCCGGTGTGGGTCGAACACACGACAACCTCATTAAAAGTGAGGTGCTCTACCAGCTGAGCTACGGGCCCTTGAGTTCTAACACAAAGGCACACCAAAACATGGACC
>JAITOH010000001.1 GCA_031290055.1 Endomicrobium sp.
CGTAGGTTTTGGGTTCGCTTGGCGCGATTGGTTGATAGTTTTAGTAAACGCAGGTCAATTGTTTCTTATGACTTGGACACTTATTCTGATATATAGATTTAGGAAAGAAACTTAAAAAACTTTGATAAAGTTCTAAATAGAAATGGTTTTCTTAAAATTAAATTTGTTATTAGAACTTCCAAAGATATAACAGCATTGGAGCAAAAAAGTTAAATTCCAAGAAAATCGACGATGTGTAAGTAAGTTAAAATTATTGTAGTTTTTCGTACCTATAGCTACAACTATAAACGTCACAAATAGAAATTAAGATTTTATTTGATCTTTACAATCTTCCATGCATTTTTCTATACAAGTACTATTTTGGCCGCATTGTTTTAAACATTTTTTCATGCAAGTATTTCTACAACAAGCAGTCATGGTAGTTCCGAAAACTGCTACTGTAAGGAATAACGTCGTTAGCAAAGTCAATCTGCAAGATTTGATCATTTTTTTTTCTCCTTTTTATGGTGTTAGCTATAGATATTTTACTATCCTAAAGTTCTTCAATCTCCTAATATAGTAGCATAATCTGTTGGGTGGCTTTTTAAATAAAAACTACAGTGTTTTTTCAAATATAGGTCTAAAAAAACCTGTAGATTAACCTCTTGATTCTTAAAATTCTGTCAGATATGCTTTTAAATTCAGCGATAATGCTCTCAACACAACTTAAACTTATAATAACCAAGATTTTAAAACGCATACAAATAAAACTACAGTTTTTATGCGCACCACATATGTCAATTTGGTGCTTTAGAATATATTTATAAGTGTATAAATATTATAAAACCCATGGTACACCCCACCACAAAACCAAAGATAATCCAAATCCGTCTGCTTAAAAGTTATATGCGTAATTTTTTAAGGAAGATCTTTACAGTTAAAAAATTCCAAGGAAATTATTAACGCATGTTTGAAGTTATTACGTGATGTCTCTTAATTGTAATATTTTTAAAGCTACATCTAAATCCTCAAACTAAATTAATGGGTTATTGATGAATTGAATTTCTTTGATAAAATCTCAGGTTGTACGGTATTCTAATATAAGGGTTACCTTTGGCGCCTTGAGACTAAATTGACTTTGTACATATTACTTTAGGAAGTACAATTTTCCTAACTTGAGTCTAAATAAATACATAATTTAAGTTCTTTGCGATCTTAAGATATTTTCTTGGAGAATTAGAAAAAAGAAATATGTCTGTTATAAAAAATTGTTGATAATAAAAGACAACCTTATTAACAGGTAAAATTTATTCTACATAGTAAATTCTTTTGAAATTACAGTAACTACTTGTGGGAATAGACTACATTAGCAAGTTTGTATAAATAATGAGAAGAACCTGTGCTACAAATGATACAACTTGTATATAAACCATCTGTAAATTTAATTACGAGATCTACTGCATAGAAAGAATACATAAACACAAGTTTCAAATAAATCCTTTTTACTGCTAGATAAACTGAAGAAGTGTTGCAAATAATTTTGATAATGGAAACTTATAATCATGAAATAGTCAGATAAATTTTAACTTGTATTGGTTATGTATTTGCGATAGAAATAAAATAGCAAGCATGTTGAATACACAATTCATTTAACTTTGAAGACATAAATTTTTAGAATTTAAACTTTATACGTCCTTACAGAAATTCTACGAATGCCCTAAATTGTTAAATGACTTAATATTTATAAAATCATAGTTCAAACATAATTTTCTATAAAGTTTGTTTAATTCCTTGCAAACTTTTCTGTATTTGGCATGGAGTTTTTTATTTCTAAAAATATTTATACCACTAGATTCTAACAATTTTTCCAATTGTGTTGCCACATCTCTCATATACTTTAGTTGCCTTATGTAATTATCATCTTTATCATAGCTACGTTTCCCATGGAAGACCCCTAAATTTCTATGCTGTTTAATAAATTTGTCCCACTCTTCAATATGCCTTACAAGACGTTGAATATCGTTGTAAAGACTTAATTCACTTGAGGTCGTAGTAAAACTGTCCATAAGTTCTAGGAATTTTTTACTGGTTATGCCTTCCTTATCCAATAGGTGTACTATTTCTTCAGCTTGACTTTTTCTTAATTCAAATTTTTTTTTATGTTCAGCATCATAAAAATTTGGACATTTAGCTTTATCAACAGAAAACAACATTCTATATTTTGCTATATCATCTGCTGTTTCAGCTGGTTTAGCATACAAAATGCCAATTATCATGTAAGGCCAAGTTAATATTGAAATGGTTATTAGTAATATTTTTTTCATAATTTGTCTTATAACACACTACCGACCAAAAAATCTAATATATTTTTAATCCTTAAACGATCATAAAAGTTGCACTCCATTTATGGTAAATACAATTTTTTCATTTCAATGAATAAATTTTAGCAACTTTTGGATTATTTTATATTCTTTTTGTAGTATATACAACAGCTGGTGGGCAAGTTGCAGATGTTATAAATTATAATTTTTTGGAGCATTCTTTTAGCAAATGTTTTTTGATTTTTACTAGCAACAGAAAACCATTTAAATGGTTTTCTGTTGCTTTAACTTGAAGATTTTTCTATACTATCGAAGGAATTTTTGATAAGGGAGATTATGATTTTTTTGTGGTTACATTTTCTCGCTTAAGGGTTTATGGTTATTTTCTTTAATGGATGTAAGATAATTTTTATATATTTGTTTGGAATTTGAAGTTAAGATTGTGCTGTAGCAGGATATGCATAGAGAGGAGAGTAATTATATGAAGAGATACGGGAAATTTTTCATAAAAAAGTTTTCTACAATTTTAAAAGTTTTATTTAACAAGGGTTGTGGTATATGTTGTAATAATAAATCATGTGACTCTAAGAACAAGTAATTTTTATGATTATAGTGAAATGTTCATAAAAATATTCTATGAAATGACGAGGTGGTTAAATTATGGCACAAAAAGTCCATAAACTGGGTCTTGAAAGAGAAGTTGGGTATTTATATTACATTGATAAGGATGGTGATATTTCCAGAACAAAAATGAAAAGAGGTGGAACAAAAAGTAAAAAGCTCGTTAAAAAACAAATAAGTACCAAAGCAAAAAAATAATATTATAGGATTAAAAATAAAATGGAGAAAACAAAGAAAGAAGAAATTGTTAAAAAACTTAGAGAAACACAAGAAGCCGTAAAGAATTTAAATAAGAGAATAAGTGAAATTGTTGTGGCAGTTAGAAGTGTTAAGGTTGAGAAAATTGACAGAAAGTGATAAAAACGCGGTGCAAGTGTAGCAAGAAACTAAGGAGAATATATTAGTTCTGAGGTCATGTGATGATATAGGAGAGCAAATGACCATCTTAATATTGTATAAGATAGTGTGTAAGACTTGTTAGAGAATTTGTTTTACAGGGAATTTTTTGCTAGAATTATGTCACATACTGGTGTGCTTTAAATTGGAAATCAAGTAAGTTTTATAAAGTTTTAAAGACGATTAAGATGAGTTGAAAACTGTTAATAAAAGTTTTAGATGAGCACTTTTAGTTCAGAGTAATATCAGCACAGAGGTGCTGAATTTTGTTGAGGGTTGTTTCCTCAAAGGAGAGATTGCTATGAAACATACAGAACATGCAGGAGATGTTGTTCACTGTGAACACAAAAGCCATAAAGGCTTTCACGAAGAATATCGTGATGATGACAAAGAAAAAAGTGGCTGTGGTTGTGGTAAGTAATTAAGTAACGACTAAGTGCATGTGTGGGTTTGCTTCAATTATTCATCCGTGCACTTAGTCGTTACTTAACTTTTTAG
>JAITOH010000019.1 GCA_031290055.1 Endomicrobium sp.
AGAGAAAATGAAAAATGTAAAACATGGCTTGAATGAAAAAGCATTTCCACTTGTTCTTGCATCGGATGCATTTCTACCATTTTCAGATGTAGTTGAAGAATCAGATAAGATTTGTGTTACAGCAATAATACAACCTGGAGGTTCAATAAAAGATGATGAATCAATTAAAGTTGCAAACAACAGAGATATAGCAATGGTTGCAACAGGTATGAGGCATTTTAAACATTGAATTTTTTAAACCCAATTATAAAAATTATTGCAAGGTTTTTATGTTATTATCGCAGCATACGTATGAAAGTTTAAAGTTTTTGAAATTTAACTAAGAGAGTGTCATATTATGTCTGTTAGTCAACCAAAAAAGAAAATTAATATTGGAGACATATGGGATTTTAGAAAAACAATTGAATCTAAAGACCTAAATACAGTTTGTCAAACTACAAAGTGTCCTAATATAGCTGAATGTTTTAAAAGGAGAACAGTAACTTTTTTAATATTAGGTAAATATTGTAGCAGACAATGTAGTTTCTGTGGTATAGAAAAACACAAACCGGAACTTGTAGATAAATCTGAACCTTTAAAAATTGCAACAGAAATTAAAAGGCTTGCTCCGAAATATGCTGTTATAACTTCAGTAACAAGAGATGATTTGCCAGACGGTGGTGCAGTGCATTTTTTTGAAACGGTTACTGAAATAAAAACTCTTTTACCTAAAGTTAAGGTCGAAGTTCTAGTTCCTGATTTTTTAGGTAGTACAGAGTCCATAGATATTGTTTTGCGTGCAAAGCCAGATGTTTTTACACATAACTTAGAAACAATCCCTGCTTTATATAACAAAATAAAGAAAGGGGCAGATTACAAACGCTCTCTAGAAGTTTTAAAATACGCAAAACTAGCGAACTTTAAAGTCAAAACAGGAATAATATTAGGGTTTGGTGAAACTAAATCGCAAATTTTTGAAACAATTATGGATATAAAAAATATAAACATCGATGCTCTTACAATAGGGCAGTACCTTGCCCCAACAAAAAAACACTCTCCAGTAATCAAGGAATACACAGTGGAAGAATTTGAAGCAATAAAAACTTTCGCTAAACTAATAGGAATAAAACAAGTAGTCTCTGGAAGATATGTCCGTAGTTCTTATTTACCTGAAGAACAGTATGAATGTTTTTAAGTTACAATTTAACGCTAGGTAATAATAGCACTACTTCATAATTAGTAATTTTTATTGCAAATTAGTTCTATATTTTTTTTGATAAAAAAAGTATTGTATAAGCGAAAAAAATCCCTAGTAGTGCTCCAGCCATAACATCAGATGGGAAGTGACTACCTGCATATATTCTCTCGAATGCAACTTCACAAACCAGTAGTATATACAAAATCAAATATTTTCTTACAACGATAAACATAAAAGTGCAAGCAGTAAAAGCAAGTTGTGTATGCCCTGACGGAAAAGAATTTTCATGTAATTTTTCAGATAAAACATTTACGTTTGCAGATCCAAGAGCTACTAATGGGCGCACTCTTTCAAAATAGTGCTTTAAAAAATAAATTACGGTAGCAGATACTGTCAAAGTACTTACTAAAAGAATTAAAACGGGCAAAAAATGTTGTTTTTTGTTGTTCCAAAGTATCGTTATAGATATTACTAATATTACAATAAAACTTAAGTTAAATTTTTTTGAATCACAATAGGATTGTACTGACATATAAAAATCCAGAAATTTGCATTTTAAATTAGAATTTATTAATTTGAAGACATAGTAGTCTATTTTTAGAAGTTTGTCGCGTATCTTCTTTTGTTCTAGAAATGTTTTAATTTTAGAGTAGTTTTCTGTAAACTGCAATAGACAAAATAATTTGCATGATGTATAGGTTTTTTCTTTAATTTTTATGTTGTTTCTACGAGTAGAAAAGTTTTTAATATGTGTACAAGATGTAGAAACGATATTAGTTTTGTTTTCTTTAGAATCTAAAAAAAAATAATGGTTATATAAAATGTGCTTATGTTTTACCAGAATCGGGGCTTTCAGTAAATACCTGTAGCTGTTGAATTTTTCACTTATGAAAAACAACCTAAGTTTAGACGTTGAAAATGCTCCTTGATTTTCAAAATTGGTTTTACGTACCAATAAAAAATGTCTATCTTTTTTAGGACAAAAGTTATCTGGTGTTGTCGATTTATTTCTTAATTCTTTCAAACTACAACCTTCATTTAATATGGCAATTTCTTTTAATTTATGAGTTAATATGCTTGATTTTTTAATAATTTCATTTGATAAAAATTTTTCTATTTTAACAACTCTATGCAACAGATGTGCAGTAAAAACTATAGTAAATAATGCACTAACCACCCAGACTAAATAATAAGAATAAATTTTGATTTTTTTTATATTCCAAAATTTTAGAATCAAGTATGTAGTATAAATTGATAACATTAAATAACCTACTCCAACTACTACATATCTATTTGCAAATATTTCGTTAAAGTTAAAAGTAATAACAAATGGTAAGTAA
>JAITOH010000034.1 GCA_031290055.1 Endomicrobium sp.
TTATAGTTGCAATAAATAAAGATCCATTGTGCCCCATGATGCAGTCAGCTACTTATGCTTTGGAAGGAGATTTATATGAAATTGTCCCCAATATAATAAAAGAAGTAAAGTCGTCTAGAGTTGTTCGTTGATGTTGGGCAACGGTTTTTTTATAAACTGAGTTTAACGCATAAAATTAGAATTTATTTGTGCGAAACCTTTATTTATTTTTCCAACTCTTTCTAACACTAATATTAACATTTAATTTTTCCATTCTTAATATTTTGAATGGGTTGTAAAATATTTTTAGGGTTCTTTTTTTCTAGTGCATCGTTTGTGTAAGTGCACTTAGGATTCCACAGTAGCCAACTATTTACATTATTATCATAACAGGCTTGCATTTGTGCTTTTACTTCGCTTTTGCCGTATTTATACCCTAGACTAAAATCTTGAAGCCACGGACGGATTTTTTCATTAGGAATTCTTCTTAGTGCGTTTTCTAGAGAACAATAAACTGTCCTGTATGGCTCTTTGTTTGGTTCTGTAATACCATAGTTTCCTCTTCCGTAGTGTGATGGATAAAGCATAGGACTTACATAGTCAACCCACTGTGACATTTCGACTATTTTCTGTCCTATTCCCATATCATCTATTGCTGCTGTTGTTAAACCAAAAACATCAATAGATATTTTTACGTCCTTAGTTTTAAGTCGCCTGTTTGCTTCTTTTAAAAAACTTACTAAAATTTTCGAAGCTTCAATTGAAGAATGTTCTTTGCTATAGCAACAAATTTTAGTGTTACCATCAGATGGAAAGCGTATGTAATCAAATTGTATTTCGTCAAAACCCACATCTACTGCTTTTTCAGCTATCTGCAAATTATAATCCCAAGAATTTTTATTATAAGGGTCTAACCACGCAATCCCTTTTTTGTCTTCCCATACTGTGCCATCAGGATTTTTTACTGCAAGTTCAGGGTTTTTTCTTGCCATTTTATTATCTCTAAAAACAACAATTCTTGCTATAGTGTAAATATCTTTTTCTTTTAAATCCGAAATATATTTTTCAAGATCTGGAACAGCTCTAACATAAGCCCCTATTGAATCTACAGCTCTCACACCATCAATATAAACTTCACCCTCATATTCTTTAATATCTATTACAGCAGTGTTTAATTCTGTACTTTTGAATAATCGTTCTAAAATGTCTTTATATTTTTTAGAGCCACTTACCCAAGCGGAAACATGTATACCTCGTATATATTTCGGAATTGTTTTCTCTGCTATTTTCTCATCATTTTGGGCCCTTATAACAGTAGTTTCTGTTGGTGTATATTTCGTTGTTCGTTCCAATACTGGCATATTAGAATCAGCTATAGAAATCTTGCAAACTGCGAGAACAGAAAAAAAGGACAACATTAAAAAAAAACCACATCTAATTTTTTGTGTTCTCATGAGACGTTCATTGTATCTAAAACTAATAATCTTTGTCAACAATGTTGTTCATAAGTTTAAATACACAAAATCAATTAAGTTAACCAAAGTTAAGAAGATCTTGTGTTTGCTCTTTAAATCTTTTTTTGCTTTCTTTTGCTAATATCGTTTCTGACCGTCGTTTCATTTTAAGAAAGTTAGAAAATTTACCGTTTAGTTTTATTCTAAAATCCAAGTGTGGTCCTGTGGCTAAACCTGTCATTCCTACATAACCTATGACCTGCCCTTGATCTACTTTAGTCCCTCTTCTTATGCCCCTAGCATATTTTGATAGATGGCCATAATATGTCTCGTAGCCATTCGAATGTTTTATTATAATCAAATTACCAAATCCACCACTATAGCACGCTCTCATCACTGTACCATAACCCACTGAAGAGACAGGTGTGCCTTTAGGAGCAGCATAGTCTATACCTAAATGAGGCCTTGCATATTTTAATATTGGATGTACACGATTTGTTGTAAAATGTGAACTTATTCTACTGAATTGAAGAGGAGCTTTTAAGAATGTACTTTTTACTGAATTGGCATTTTCATCGAAATATTCGGCATTAGTATTTTTTTCTTTGAAGTAAAACGCGTTATAGGTTTTTAGTTGTGTTCTGTATTGTGCTGCAATAATCTTTGAAGATAAATTTTTATTTCTTTTTTTTGTCTGCTTTATTTCATATATGATTTTAAACGTATCTCCTTGTTTAGTGTCTGTAAGAAAGTCTATTTGCCAAGCAAAAATATCTGCAAAAGAAAGTATCGTATCTGGTGGAATGTTCTGTGATAACATTGCTGTCCACAGAGAAGAAACTACAGTTCCTCGTTGTTTAAACTTACGCAATGTTGTTGCCAGTTTTTTTCTTTTGGTTTTTATAACATTATTTTTATTTGAAGTTTTTGATATTGAATAATACAAAACACCAGTTGGATAGTACAAAAAATTTATCCATTTCCCAGTACTGGAATCATAAAATATTTCATAAAAGTCTCCAGGCATACATCGATTAATATTTGCAATTTTTTTAAGTTCTCTCAAAATATTTCTTGAATCTTTTCTTGAGAGTTTCGTACTAGCTAGTGTTAAAGCAAGAACATCCCCTTGCTGGATAGTCACTTTTTCCATAAAAAAATTGTTGTGATTATTTTGCGGAGAAAGGGAAGAAATTTTTAGAGATTCAATACCTGGAGAGTTTTTTGTAATAAAGATTGCAAAAACAATAAAACAAAAAACTGGCAACAATAATGAACCCATTGAGATAAAAGTTTTCTTTGAGAAAAAACCCATAACACAACAAATTCTAAAAAATTTTAGGCCACATGTCAACGAACTTCACAAATTAACAAAAAATGATTCTTAATGATTTAAAACTTGTAAGTTAGGATTAGTAATTCTTTTTGACAACTTTATAATATTTTTAGTAAAATCAACTTCATAATAGGAATGTAACGTAAGTTTTTGTGTATGTAGGTAAAAATTTTTCGGAGGGTTTTTGTGATGGCAGAGATAAAATCATTTCAAGCATTGAGATATGAAAAAGATGTGGTTACAGATTTTATTTGTCCTCCTTATGACGTTATAAATCCAGAAGAGAAAGAAAGGCTTAAAAAACTTTCTCCCTTTAATATGGTTAATGTTGAGTTACCAGATTCTAAGAATAAAATTAATAAATACAGAAATGCTGCTAATCTGATGAAGTTATGGCAAAATAACAATGTGCTTGTACGAGTTGATAAACCAGCTTTGTATTTTTATGAGCAAATTTTTGAAGAGATTGGAATTAGAATGACAAGAAGAGGCTTGTTCGTGGCCTTGAAACTTGACGACCCTAATTTAAAAAAAAGTTTGATGAAACCACATGAAAAAACTCTTTTGAAGCCAAAAATTGACAGATTAAAACTTTTGAAGGCAACGAAAGCAAATACTAGTCCTATTTTTGGGTTATTTGATGATGAAAGTCGGGCAGTTATGGATATTTGCAAAAAAATAGCAAGAAGACCTCCAGAGATAACTGCAAGAGATATACAAGGTACATTTCACAAGTTGTGGATTGTTGTTGACAAAGAAATAATTGAAACAGTCAAAAAATGTTTATCAAGTAAAAAAATATTCATGGCTGATGGGCATCATAGATATGAAACTGCTTGGAATTACAGTCAAGAAAGAAAAGAAAAAGATAGGTTCTATAATTCTGATGTTGAGTACAACTATATTTTAGCTTATTTGTGTCCCACTGATGACCCTGGAATTTCAATTTGGCCCACACATAGGGTTGTCGAAGCGCCTGCGAATTTGGAATCAAATATTGAAAAATTTTTTGATGTGCATCTTGCGAAAGATTTTCAAAAGCTTTTAAAGAAAGAAACTCAACCTATAATGATTTTTAAAGATGGAAAATATAGAGTTTTAACAATAAAAAAAGAGTCTTTTCTTAAAAAGGCTATGCCGGATAAAAGTAAAGAATATAGGAATTTGGCAGTAAGTATATTGCATTATTTACTTGTACCAGATCTATCTGCCTCAAATTTTATTTACGTGAAAAATGATAAAGAAGCAGTATTTATTGCAAAAAAAACAAATAAAATTGCAGTTATAGTTCCAGCAATGCCTGTTGAATATTTAAAAAATATTAGTTTGAATAATGAAGTACTACCCCAAAAATCAACATATTTTTATCCAAAACTTGCAAGTGGGATGGTAATAAGGACACTGTAACTCCGTTGATAGATATCTTTTTACTAATAAGCATAATTTTAATAGCATGGTTTGGTTGGCATTTAGGCGTTCTAAAAAGCTTTCTCTTGATTTTTGCTGTGGCATTGTTGTTTCTTTTCGTTGCAAATGATTTTCAGTTATCTAAAAAAGGGACAGATTTTTATTTGCTCATTGCTTTAGTCGTGCTGTTTATTGTTATTATGGCTGTTTTTTTAAGAGTTGTTAAATTTTTTCATTTGAGTATTTTGGATAAAGTGGGTGGGGCAGTTTTAAGTGTTTATGTTTGGATTGGGTTGTCCATTGATGTATTAGTTCCTATAATAGCATCTACTTTAGATATACCTATCTGTATTGGTACGTTAGTATATAAGACTGCTTTTTGTTTGTCACAATTTAAAATTAAACCGCTTGGATTAGTAGAGGCTATGTGTGGCATTCTGCAATCCATTAGCTATCCAGGCTGAGATTATTTAAATAGGTATGTGAATTATGTTTAGACGTATATTAATTCTGTAGAAGTTTTAACTAGTAAAAATAAGGTAAAGGGATCATAAACTTGAAGAACATAAGAGTAAGGTTCGCCCCATCTCCAACGGGTGATCTGCATATAGGCGGTGTGCGTACGGCTTTATTTAACTGGATTTTTGCAAAAAATAAAGGAGGAAAGTTTATTTTAAGAATTGAAGACACAGATGAAATTCGTTCTACGAAAAATTCTGTAAAAGTTATTTTAGACTCTTTAAGGTGGCTTGGAATTGATTGTGACGAAGGGCCAGAGAATGAATGCTTGAAATATTCTCCTTACTATCAAATAAAGCGCAAGGAACTAGGAATATATCAAAAATATGCAAACCAACTTGTTG
>JAITOH010000037.1 GCA_031290055.1 Endomicrobium sp.
AGTGGCGGATTTTTAGAAATTAATTGTAACAATATAAGTGTAGTTGCTGATTTTGTAGCGTATGTACATAAAGCAAATAAACAAAAAATACGACAAGCAATGGAACTTGCTAAAAATATGAGAAGCAAGAGAAAAAAATGCAAAACATTAATTGTTTAAGTTACAGTTTAAAAAATCCATAATGGAGTTTAGGGGTATGGATTAGAATTTAAACGTAAAAATTTTTGAACCCGTTTTTTTAATATGTTTAGGAGTATTTTTATGTCTGGCCATAGCAAATGGGCTGGTATCAAACACAAAAAATCTATAATGGATGCAAAAAGGGGGAAAGTTTTTACAAAAGTTATAAGAGAAATTATAGTTGCTAGCAAAGAAGGAGGGCCAAAAGTTGAAAATAATCCTCGTTTAAAAAAGGCTATAGAGTGTGCTAAAGAAGTAAATATGCCACAGAATAATATAAAAAAAGCCTTACAGAGAAATAATATTGGAATCCCAAGAATTACCTACGAAGAAATAGTTTATGAAGGTTATGGCCTATCTGGTGTAGCCTTGATTGTTGAAGTAATAACTGATAATAAAAATAGGACAGTATCAGACCTACGGAAAATATTTTCGAATTGTGGTGGAAACCTTAGTGAAGTTGGGTCTGTACTTTGGATGTTTGATAGAAAAGGGTGTATAAGTGTAGATAAGTCTTCAACAGATGAAGAGACTTTAATAACTATAGCTTTAGAGTCAGATGTTGAAGATTTTAAAAATGAATTAAGTAGCGATGAGTACGAACTTATTGTATCTCCGTCAAGATTGTCTGCTGTTAAAAATGTTTTGAAAGAAAAACATATAGAAATTGTATTAGCTGAAATTATAATGATTTCAAAAATTCAAGTTTCTGTTAACAGTGATGACGCAAAACATATTTTAAAACTTGTGAATGCTTTGGAAGAACGTGACGATGTTAAGAATGTGTATGTAAATTTTGAAATTCCTAGTGAAGATATTGATAAAAATTAAATGAATAAGACTCTTTTTTGCTTACTAAAATGATAGTTATGGGTATTGACCCTGGTCTTTCGTTAACAGGCTGGGCTCTGATTGAAGTGCTTTCTAGAGATAAAATTATGCCTGTAGATTATGGGTGTATTAAAACGACATCCTCTGCCACGCTTGTGCAAAGGTTGCAAAGTATTAATCTTAAACTTCAAACAGTTCTAAGCAAATATAAACCTGGAGCAGTTGTAATAGAGGAATTGTTTTTTTTGAAGACATCTAAGAGTATCGCCAATCTGCTACAGGCTAGAGGGGCAATTATTTTGACTGTCTCATTCAGTAAAGTCCCATTGTTTGAATATAACCCAAGATTTATAAAAATGGCGCTAACTGGATATGGTTCGGCTTCTAAATATCAAATCCAACAAATGGTGAAAATATTTTTAAGACTTAAAGAAGTTCCAAAACCAGATGATATCGCAGATGCACTTGCAATGGCGATTTGTCACGTTAATACTAGGAATATAAAGAGTTATAATATATAAGAAAGAGTAATTTTATATTAAAGGAATTTTTTGCAGTGATAGATTATTTATATGGTACGCTTGATCTTAAATCCTTGGATAATGGCATAGTTGTTGATGTAGCTGGTGTTGGTTATACCATATTTGTTACAGTTTACACTTTTACTAAATTACCGGATGTCGGTAATTTAGTAAAAGTGTATGTAGTTGAGGCTGTTTCAGGCATTTACAACGGGATTATTTCTCTTTATGGTTTTCTAAGTAGAGAAGAAAGGAGGATGTATTTGCTTATAAAAGATGGAGTTTCAGGTATCGGTGCGAAAAAGGCTATGGAATATGTTAATAAAATTTCTAAATCGTTTGTAAATTTTAAAAATGCTATAATTTTAAAAGACCAATCAATGCTAAAAATATTTGGTTTTACAAAAAAAACCGCGGACAAGCTTATTGTGTCTTTGGGAGACAAAATATTAATGTTGAATTTAGGTGAAGAAAAATATTCGGATATAAAGATGGGTAAAAGCAAAATAATTTTTGAAACTGTAGAGAGTCTTGTAGCCCTGGGTTATAAGGAGCAGCAAGCAAAAGTTGCAGTTAATGCAGCTTATGAACATGCAGAAGAAAATGTTAGTTTGGAAAATTTAATAAGAAAATCTTTGTTATATCTTTAGAAAAGTATATTTATTTTTTGGATTTGGCAAAAGAGTATGTTTGTACATCAGTGATTACAGGTTAAGGACAAATAAAATAGTTAATAAGATTAGTATACCTTAGGAAATGCCATTTATACGATTGAGGAAATAAATGTATAAAATTGTGAGTAAGAAGGAACTTCGTCCCAAAATAAGAAGTTATGAGGTGTATGCTCCAGAAATTGCAAAAAGCGCAAAAGCAGGACAGTTTGTTATTTTTAGGATTGATGAAAGAGGTGAACGTGTTCCGTTGACTATAGCTGGGACAAATCTTGAAAAAGGACTTGTTAGAGTGGTTTTCCAGGAAGTTGGTAAATCCACAATGCATCTTGCTTCACTTTGCGAGGGTGATTACATAAGAGATTTTTTAGGGCCTTTAGGTAATCCTACAAAGATAAAAAAATATGGTACAATTGTTGCTGTGGCTGGTGGTGTAGGTGTTGCTGAGATTATTCCAGTGATAAAAGAACTTAGGAAAGTTAATAATAAAATTATTACTATAGTTGGGGTAAGATGTAAAGATTTAATAATACTTGAGGACGAGTTAAAGCAAGAAAGTGACTTGCTTCTTTTTGCCACGAACGACGGAACACATGGAGTAAAAGGGTTTGTTACAGATATTTTGAATGATGTTTTAATTAGAGAAAAAGTGGATATGGTTTACGCAATAGGGCCGGTGCCCATGATGAAAGCTATTTCTGAGATTACAAAAGAAAAACATATAGAAACGTTGGTTTCTTTGAACCCTATAATGCTTGATGGTAGTGGAATGTGTGGTGCTTGTAGAGTTAGTGTTAATGGTAATACAAAGTTTGTTTGTGTTGATGGTCCTGATTTTAATGCACATCTTCTAAATTGGGAAGAAATTGTTTCAAGGCTTGAACTTTTTAAAAATTTTGAGAAAATATCTATTGATAAGTTTAAAAATAATAGGAATTGTAAATGTCACAAAGAATAAAGATGTATGAAAGAAATCCACAAATAAGAAAAAATGATTTTGATCAAGTAGGTCTTGGGTATACTCAAGATGAAATGCTGAAAGAGTCCAAGAGATGTTTGCAATGTAAAAATCCTATGTGCCTTAGTGGTTGTCCTGTTGAAGTTAATATTCCAAATTTTATAAAACATCTTTCTGAGAATAATCCAGAACAAGCTGCTAGAGTTTTAAAAGAAAAAAGCAACCTTTCTGCAGTATGCGGGAGAGTTTGTCCGCAGGAAAGTCAATGTGAGAAATTTTGTATTTTGTCAAAAAAAGGAGAAAGTGTTTCTATCGGTAACTTAGAAAGATACGCTGCAGATATTACGGCTAAAAATAGTAGTGACTATAGTATAGTAGTTAAAAAAAACGGCATAAAGGTTGCTGTTGTAGGATCAGGTCCAGCTGGGCTTACTTGTGGTTGTGATTTACTAAAAAGGGGCTATGAAGTTACTGTTTATGAGTCCTTGCATGATGCTGGTGGTGTTTTGCGTTATGGTATTCCTGAATTTAGACTTCCCAAAAAGATATTGGACATGGAAATAAACAATTTAAAAAAACTTGGAATGAAAATAATTTTAAATACTCTAATTGGAAGAACGATAAGTATAAAAAAATTATTTGACAGTGGATACCAAGCTATATTTGTTGCGGTAGGTGCAGGTCTCCCTGCGTCGCTTGGAGTGGATGGTGAGAATTTTAACCACATCTATTATTCGAATGAATTTTTAGTGCGAGTAAATCTTATGCGTTCTTTTGATTTTCCAAGAGTAGATACTCCTGTTTACAATGGTAGAAATGTTGTAGTTGTTGGTGGAGGGAACACTGCAATGGATTCTGCAAGGACGGCTATAAGGCTTGGCGCAGAAAATGTCAAACTTGTATATAGGAGAACTGAAAACGAAATGCCTGCAAGAAAAGAAGAGCAATTGCATGCAAAAGAAGAAGGAGTAGAATTTATAACTTTAACTAATCCTGTAAAATTTATAGGAGATGATAAGAGATTTGTTAAAGCTCTTGAATGCGTAAAGATGAATCTTGGTGATTATGATAGTTCT
>JAITOH010000059.1 GCA_031290055.1 Endomicrobium sp.
GCACCTATAATTTCATGTCCTTGTTTCTTTAACAAGTATGCTGCAACAGCAGAATCAACGCCTCCACTTAGGCCTATTAATATCTTCATTCAGTTAAACTTTTTGGTTTCATATAAAAACTTCTCTATTGATAAAATTTATTATTTATATACCGCAACAATAGCATAGATTAATTTTGTTTTTTATGCAAACTATTTTTATTGCTTTACAAAATATAATAGTTGTAATTTATGTGGCTTAAGGGTTTTTGATTTTTAATGAAAAAAATAATACACTTACTAACTCCAAATATAGATGAAAATATTATGCTAATAACTTATAATGGTATTCATTTTGATAACTAAACAAATGATTTTTTATTGTTCCAAAATAAATAAACAACTTGTGATGAGGATTCCTAAATTTTATGTAACTCTGCAATCTTCTGATAGTAAAATGACTAAAGCAAAGGGAATTTAGAAATTTTAGATAATCTTAATGATTGTTTCGATGTAAGAATAAAAACACAAATAAACTGTATAAAAATTTGGAATTCTTAAATTTTATATGATTTTATGGGATTAAGAATGGCGTTTAAAAAGCACTAAAAACATAATTTAAAAGTTATAATAAATCTTGTTGTGAGTGCAGGTGTAATGTTTATAATAGCTACGACTCTTTTTGTTTATGTTCTTAAATATTTTAAAATTTTTAATTTACTCAAAATGGTAAAATATGATAAAAATTTATTTTAGCGTGGACTTCTTTTACCTATTTTGAAAAATGAGGATTTTTGTTGAACTCTTTGCCATTAAAAATTTCAATGTACTCATATACCTCATCTAAGAAAGATGTTTATAGGCAAGTTAATTGTGTTTATATAATTAACTTGTATATCATATAGATTTTTTATGTTAATTGATGTAGTGTTAGTGTATACGTGTAAAATCATTAAAGAAAATTAATTTGAGAATTATACAAATTGCTATTGTTGGCTAATGCATATCGTTCAATATTTTTTTTGATTGAAGTAGAAAAAAACATAGACCTACTGATTTCTAAATTTATGAAATTAAAGCACCATGATAAGTGAAGTCCTGGCGGTCATATGTATATGACGTCGATCCAAAAGATATAAAAACTTCTATTCTATCAAAAAAATTGGTGCTACAATCATAGCTTAGTGAATTAAAGATGTTGCTATTTCACATGTGCAATAGGTTCATCAAAAACCACTACAAAAAACTTTAAATAATGTGGGTAACCATTTATGATCTTTTGAATTTATCAAGTAATTGCAAAAAGCTTTTACTTTTGATGATTTATAAATGAGCTTTTAAATTCCGGTAAAAATTTTTATAATACACTTGCTATAAAAATACTCTTAAAGTTACTGGTTGAACATGTTAAAATATACAAATTTTGATGTTGTGCTATTTATAGTTTTTACAAGGTCTATTAAGATTTTATCCAGTGCAAATTGTTGAAAAAGTGAAAAACTATTAAAAATCCTTTTTAGGCTATAAGATTTGCTCTTATAATATGGAGTGGTTTTAATGTGTGATGAGTTGAATCTCAATATTTCTGAGATTAGATGGTTGTTGTGACAAAACATTTTGATTTTTATGTTTTTTATTGAGATTTTGGAATTTAGATATGCTTGATTGGATCTTGTTATTTGTTTTTTTGTTATGAAAATTAAAAACTTTAAATTTTTATTCAAATTTTGTTCAGGTTGCTGGTGAGTTGAATTCAAAATGCCGAGCACATAGTTCCAAAGATTATGGCTATATTAAATTAAAAATCTAAATCGTTAAGAAATTTGGATATTTAATTTTCTAATTTATGTATACAATAGAAATGTTGCCGATGTACGTAAATCAGATATTGTAGGATATGTTATAAATATTTTTTTGATTCTAAAAGTGCAGGAGTGTATTTTACTATTTTTGTGTACTTACATTTCGATTTTTTATATTATCGATTGTAGTAGATTACAAGATTGAGAGTAAATATGATTGATGTTCTTAAAACTATATTGTGGTTATACTGAGAATACATATAAAAATATTAGGTTAAGTATGGTTATAAGAAATGTATAGAACAGTGAAATAAATAAGAATATTCGGAGGAAATTTATGACTAAAGATGCCAAATATAAAGCATTAGATTTAGCTCTTTCACAAATTGAAAAGGACTTTGGTAAAGAAGCAATCATGACGCTTGGAGAAAAACATTCGAGGGAAAAAATTGATTCAATACCCACAGGTGCTCTTCCTCTTGACGTAGCTATTGGTATAGGTGGTATCCCGCGTGGCAGAATAATTGAGATTTATGGTCCTGAATCATCTGGGAAAACAACTTTGGCCTTGTGTATGGTTGCTCAAGCACAAAAAATTGGAGGAATTGCAGCTTACATTGATGCGGAGAATGCTATGGATCCTGGATATGCCAAAAATATCGGTGTTGATATAGATAACCTTTTAATATCACAGCCTGATTCAGGCGAGCAAGGTCTAGAGATTGCTGATAAACTTATGCGTTCTGGTGCAATTGATATAGTAATTGTTGACTCTGTTGCAGCTCTTGTTCCAAAAGCTGAGATTGAAGGTGAAATGGGAGATTCTTTTTTAGGGTTACAAGCAAGACTCATGAGCCAAGCACTTAGGAAACTTACGTCGAATATTTCTAAATCTAAAACCTCGATAATATTTATAAATCAATTAAGACAAAAAATAGGTATAATGTGGGGCAGTCCTGAAATAACTCCAGGAGGACTTGCACTCAAGTTTTATTCTTCATTGAGATTGGATATAAGAAAAATTGAATCTATTAAGAGAGGTGAAGAATTTTTAGGCAATAGGGTTAGGGTCAAAGTCGTAAAAAATAAAGTAGCAGCACCTTTCAAACAAGCTGAGTTTGATATAATGTTTGGCCAAGGTATTGATAAAATTGCCTATTTGATGGATATGGGTGTAAATCATGGAATAGTTGAAAAGTCGGGGGCTTTTTTCAGTTATAAAGGAATGAAATTAGGACATGGAAGAGATAATGTAAAAATATACTTATCTAAAAATCCTTCGATTATTCAAGAAATAGAATCTGAGATAAGAAAAAAGGTTTTTGAAAAAATTGAAAAAAAGATAGATTTAGTTGGACAGCACTAGAATATAAAATATGTCTTGTTTTTGTTCCATAGAGGTTTATTTTTAATAAAAATGATAAGTGATGAATTTCTAGATATTGTGTGAAGTTATAGGATTAAAAATTTATGAGATTCTCAGATTTTGTGCTGTTTGGTGAACCGGTAGTGCAACTGAATATTACTTATCCGTTTTGGTGGTGGTGTTCAATATTCCTAATTACGAGAACGCTTGATCTATAATTTAGACATATCTTATTGCTTATTTGCTGTATCCACTAAATAATTTTTAGAATTGTCAACACTTATTTTTTGTAGGAGTTAAGTTTTATCAGAATAGTTGTTTTATAGTTATTTGTAATTTCAAAGATTTGATTGTAATATGAGTCAGAGCTTAGCTTCAGATGCTTATGTACATAATATATAAGTATGATGGGTGGTTTTTTACGAATATGTGTGGTATTTTGTGTGACATTTTAGTAAAATATGTTGTGCCGTTTTGTTTGCAACGATGTTGAAAAATTGTTGAGGGTTGAAGTGTAGGTTTTATTGTACTGAGGATTTTTAATAGATTAGAAAGAATATCTTACGTAGAAAACAAAAACAGAAAATTTTTCGGTAAATTTTTGTGTAGGGGATAAACATGGATAGGAAGTTTGTGGCAGAATGCGTGTATGTTGTGGCAAATGCTTTGTGTTTGAGTGCTGTTTTACCACAAATTCTTAAAATTATAAAAACAAAATCAGCAAAAGATTTATCAATAATAATGATTTTAATGTACACGGTTGCTAATATTTTGTTTATTATCTTTGGGTTGCTTATTAAGAGCATTCCGATGGCATTTACTAATATTGTCTTATT
>JAITOH010000091.1 GCA_031290055.1 Endomicrobium sp.
TATGGAAAGTTTATGTGGCCTGGATTTAGAGATAATTCTAGAATTATAAAGTGGATGATAGATAGGATAGATAGAAAAACTGGAGCTAAAGAGACTGAAATAGGTCTGTTTCCTGAAGAAAATTCTATAGATTTAAGTGGCCTAGCTATTAGAAAGGATACCTTGGAAGAACTTCTAAAAATTGATAAAGAAAGTTGGAAAAAAGAATTAGTAATGGTAGAAGAATTTTATGCTAGATTTGGTGATAAAATTCCTAAAAAATTAAGAACTTACCTCTTAGAACTTAAAGAAAAATTTGGAATGTGACTTTATAATTAGTGCAACTATAGAGGTTGTATGGATTTTTATATTGTAGTGTGTAAAAATCAAAAATATCTTATGTAATAACGTTCTAAGAAGGGTTTTTAAAAATATAAATATTTTGTCTTCATAGTATAAGTGTATAAGTACCCAGAGTATTGTCATAAATTTTTACAAATTGAAACCCTCAGTTCAAAAATTTTTTTGTTTTAAGTGTAGAAAAGCTATGAACTTATCTTTTTAAAAATATTTTTTGGATCTTATAATTTTGTATAAAACTTGTAATGCATGCAATTCCACGTGTCTTATTTATTTTTGCATCATAAAAATAAGTTGTCTGTTCTAGAGCTGTGCTATATTTATGAGCATCAATGCTTTAATGTTATATAAATTTTTAATGGAATAAAGTGGTGTAGTTGATTACCAGATAAAATCTTAAAATTTATTTCTTGAGTTTTTGTTATTAACTTAGGAATGAACTTAATTTTTATTCAATATGTCTATATAAGAAGAGATATTTGATTTTTTAATATTAGAACTTTTTAAATTTTGCGATAGTATTAGAAAGTCGATTCAGTATCATTTGTAGTGATCATCTTTTAAGAGTTGTAGTTTATATTTTAAGGTAATTTTTTGATTTTTAAAGCATAAGTTTGTATTAAAATATTGTTGAATAAACCAAGTAAAAGTGTTCTTAAAGAGGGAATTTATGCGCAGAAGTAGTTATTGTGGTGATGTTAGAATAAGTGATGTAGGTAAAGAATTTATCTTATGTGGATGGGTGCATTCTCGCAGAGATCACGGTAGTATAATTTTTATCGATTTAAGAGATAGAGAAGGTATTATTCAGATTGTTTTTCAGTCTAAAAACGAAAAAACATTTAAAATGGCTGAGAGTTTGCGTGTCGAATATGTAATTTCTGTAAGGGGGTTAGTTAGAAATAGACTTGAGGGAACTTTAAATCCAAATATTCCTACAGGTGCTATTGAGCTTGTGGTTTTAGAACTTAATATATTAAATACTTCTATTAAACTTCCTTTTGAAATTTCAAATTATATTGAAATTTCCGAAGAACTTAGGTTAAAATATAGATATTTAGATATGCGTCGACCTAGTTTTCAAAAAAATTTTATAATACGGCATAAAATTTTAAAAGAAGTAAGAAATTTTTTAATTGAAGAAGGATTCATAGAAATAGAAACTCCGTTTTTAACAAAATCAACTCCAGAAGGGGCTAGAGATTTTTTAGTCCCGTCAAGGTTTCATTTAGGAAATTTTTTTGCATTGCCTCAGTCCCCTCAACTTTTAAAGCAAATTCTTATGATTGCTGGTTTTGATAAGTATTATCAAATTGCAAGATGTTTTAGAGATGAAGATTTACGTGCAGATAGACAACTTGAATTTACACAGGTGGATCTTGAAATGTCTTTTGTAGAAGAAGATGATGTAATGGATGTTGTTGAGAGAATGCTTTTAAGAGTTTTTAAAATAGCGTTAAATATTAATTTAGTTGTTCCTTTCAAAAGAATTTCTTATTCTGATGCTATCTTGCGTTATGGCTCTGACAAACCCGATACAAGATTTGGAATGGAAATAGTAGATTTCTCTTGTGAGCTTAAAAACAGTAATTTTAGCAAATTCTCATTAGCAATATCTAAAGGCGGAGTTATAAGAGGGTTGTGTGTTCCTAAAGGTGCAGATTTTTCTCGGGTTCAAATTGAGACTTTTATCGAATTTGTTGAAAAATATGGAGCCAAAGGTTTATCGTGGATGAAAATTATAGACATTTGTGGTGCAGAATCTAACATAGTAAAATATTTCGAGGAAGAAGACCTAAAAAAAATCATTTTTAAACTAAACGCTAACCCAGGTGATCTTATTATTTTTATTGCAGATAAAGAAAAAATTGTGTCCCAAGCCTTAGGTGCACTTAGACTTAAAATTGGCAAAAAACTTGGGCTTGTGGATAAAAATAGATTTAATTTCTTGTGGGTTGTTGATTTCCCTCTCATGAAGTGGAGTGAAGAAGGACAAAGATGGAAGGCTTTTCATCATCCTTTTACTTCGCCTAAAGGTGTAGATTCTATCAATAAAGAAAATATAAATAATATTAAATCAAAAGCGTACGATGTTGTTTTGAATGGAACAGAACTTGGCGGTGGTTCTATAAGAATACATAGAAGTGATGTTCAGAAAAAAATTTTTGATATTTTAGACCTTTCAAACGAGAGTTCCAAAGAAAAATTTGGATTTTTATTTGACGCTCTGATGTACGGAGCTCCTCCACATGGTGGGATAGCGTTAGGGTTTGATAGGTTATGTGCTTTAATTGCTGGAGAGGAATCAATAAGGGAAGTTATAGCTTTTCCTAAAATTCAAAGAGCTATTGATCCGCTTTTAAATGCTCCATCAGTGGTGAGTGATGAGCAACTAAAAGAACTTAATCTTAGTATTTTAACTAAAGAGTTAAAGAATTAGCTTTCTGTATTTTAATTTCAATAAGTAAAAAACTGTTCAATTGATATAGAAAGGACATTTTCCTAGTTCTGTTATAAGAGAATTAAAAACTTTTTTTTGAGATAAGCAAAGTTTTATGTTTTGTTGGGTTCTTAGTGTGAATCAAAGTGTTTTTGGATAAAACTAGAGTTCTTAGATGTTTGCTTATGTAAAAGTTTATTTTAGTATTACATATTGAAGATGATCTTGTTTCAACACTACAAGGTTTACGAGTACGCATACTTTTTATTGCAGAGTTTTGCAATCAAAAAATCTTATATGAGAGTGTAGAAGTTTTAAATATTAGGATATTAAAATCTATTGCAATAACTACTGCATTAGTAATGATGATAAATTTTTTGAAGTTGTATAATCCACACACATACTTAATCCTTAAATCCTTGGTAAAATAAAGATATAATTAATGGAATTATTAATATAAAAAATTTATGCGCTGTGACGGTTGAAATGACTTCTAACTTTGAAGAATTCAACAGCTATAGGATAACCTGATGGACTTCTCCCGCTTTGGCAGGTATTTATCATGCAAAAATTGAGTAGAAATAAAAGCCGTAACAGTACTATTAATTTTTTTTTACCACTTCAGGATGCAATATATTTTAAAAAATCTTCAAAGTTATCATTTTTAAGTAAGAAATATTTTAATAATTTAAATATATTTTTTTTTAATTTTCAAAAATATCAAATAGCATTTCTTAGAAAAATTGTTTTTGAAACCTTAAAAGTAGAGAAAGTAAAAGAATGCAAAATAAATTTTATCATGGTAAGTGATGAGGAGATAAGAAAGTTAAATATAAAGTATAGAAAGATAAGAC
>JAITOH010000015.1 GCA_031290055.1 Endomicrobium sp.
GCAATTAAAAAAGTTTTGACTGGCATAAAAGAGAGATTATGAAACCAGAAGAAATAATTCAAAAAATTGAAAAAGAACTGTATTCCGTACAAGTAAACCCTGAATTAGTAAATTTAGGAACTGTTGAAACTGTTGGAGATGAAATTGTCAAAGCTTCGGGAATTTCTAGTGCTGGTTATTATGAAGAAATAAAATTTGATGATGGATCAATGGGTTTTGTTTTAAATATTGATGAAGACTGCGTTTCCATAGTGTTACTCAAAAATTCAGGGCATATTGTTCATGGAATGAAGGTAAAATCGACAGGCAAAATTTTAGATGTTGCTGTTTCTTATGATTTAATAGGAAGAGTTATAGATAGTTTAGGAGAACCTATAGATGGTAGAAGACTACAATATAAAAATACAGTTTATTATTCTATAGAAAAAGAAGCACCTGGGATTATTCGAAGAAATTCAATTGATACACCTTTAAAAACTGGTATTAAGTCAATTGATGCAATGACTCCGATAGGTAGAGGGCAGAGAGAACTTATCATTGGTGATAGAGGAACAGGGAAAACAGCTATTGCAATTGATACTATAATAAATCAGAAAAAACTTGAGATGGGTTTGAAAAGAGTCATATGTGTTTATTGTTCTATAGGACAGAAAAAGTCAAATTTGGCTTCTATTGCAGCAAAGTTAAAGGAGAAAGGCGCCCTGGACTATACTATTCTTGTTGCAGCTACAGCTTCGGATTCAGTTTCAATGCAGTATATTGCACCTCTTACAGCTTGTGCAATTGGGGAATATTTTATGGATAAAGGCGAAGATGTCTTGGTCATCTATGATGATTTGACAAAACATGCCTGGGCATATCGACAAATTTCTCTCTTAATTAAAAGACCTGCCGGACGTGAGGCATATCCGGGTGATATATTTTATTTACATTCAAGACTTTTAGAGAGAGCTGCAAAAATATCTAATGAAGGAGGAGGTGGTACTCTTACAGCACTTCCCATTATTGAAACTCAAGCCAATGATCTGTCCGCGTATATACCGACGAATGTGATTTCAATTACTGATGGACAGATATACCTTGAAGCTGATTTGTTTAATTTAGGCATACGTCCTGCAATTAACGTAGGGCTTTCAGTGTCACGTGTTGGCGGAGCTGCACAAACTAAGTTGATGAAACAGTTATCTGGATCTATGAGGTTGGAACTCTCGCAGTACAGAGAGTTGCAGAATTTCGCACAATTCGGAAGCGATTTAGATGAAAATACTTTGAAAAAGCTTAAAAGAGGAGTTAGGGTTACGGAAATTTTGAAACAACAACAGTACAATCCTTATGATGAAGTTTCAGAGATTTTATCAATTTTTGCTGTAACTTCTGGGATTTTTGATGAACTAGAGGTTCATATGGTTTCTGTAGTTGAACAGCAGATGATAGAATTTATAAAGAGAAAATACCCCGAGACTATCAAAAGGCTTTTAACGTGCACGAAGATCGAAGACAGTTTAAAAACAGAACTTAAAAAAGAAATGGACGAGTTTAAAAAAACGATGAATTATGGCACAAAATTTGCAACAACTTAAAAAAAGAATAAAAACTTCAGATAGCATATCTCAGATGGCAAAAGCTATGGAAATCGTGTCCACGTTTAAGGTACGTAGGGCACAGAATTCAGTTAAGAAGCATAGTATGTATGCTGAAAAAATTAATAGTATGGTTAGAAAAATTCTTAGTACTAAGAATTTTAATAATGGAGAAAAAGAGTTTTTAAAAGAAAGAAGCAAAAAATTAATCTATATTATTTCTCCAAATAAAGGTCTCTGTGGTGGGCTTGTCACTGGCCTCTTTAAAAAGGTAAATTTTTATGTAGAATCCTGTGATTATGTTATTGTCGTAGGTAAAAAAGCTATGGATGAAGTTGCAAAGTATGGCTTTAATGTGATCGCCTCTTTTGATACAGGGTCAAATTCTCCAAAATATGATGATGTGTACCCTTTGATTGACATAGCTGAGAAGTATTATCTTTCGAAAAAAGTGGTAAAAATTAGCATAATATATACTGAATTCAAGAATATACTTATTCAAAAACCAGTTATTGACGAAATATTTCCGATGAAATCTAATGATTTTTTAAAAAAAGATGGGAAAGAATATATTTTTGAACCGAATTCGCAACAACTTCTCAAAGAATTGCTTCCTTATTACTTTGAGGTAGAATTTTATAATGCATTGATAAATGCTTATGCCTCAGAGCAAGCTGCCAGAATGACTGCTATGAAAAATGCAAGGCGTAATGCCAATGATATTTCAATATCTTTAACTAATATCTATAATAGATCTAGACAGGAAAGAATTACAAACGAAATTTTAACTCTTGCCAATGGACAACAGGAAACATAAAATGGAAAATAAAGGAAAAAATAACAGTTCACAAGGAACTGTTATAAGAGTTCAAGGAGCTGTTGTTGATTTTAGATTTTCAGATGCTGCACCTGAAGTTTATGAGGCGTTAGTTTTAAAAATGCCATGTGGAAGTAATTTAGTTCTTGAGACAATGTTTATAATGGGTAACCTAGAGGTAAGAACAGTAGCTATGGGTTCTACAGACGGAATGAAAAGAGGTATGAAGGCCGAAAGGACTTATGCTCCGATTAAGGTTCCAGTTGGTGAAAAGACACTTGGAAGAATATTTAACGTTTTGGGTGAACCCATTGATGCGTTGGGTAAAATTGATGGATTCGTTGAGAGGTGTTCTATACATAGGCCTGCACCAGCTTTTACAGATCAGAAAACTATTCCAGAAATGCTTGAAACTGGGATTAAAATAATAGATTTAATTTCCCCTTTTACAAAAGGAGGGAAAATAGGGATTTTCGGTGGGGCTGGTGTTGGTAAGACTGTTATAGTTAAAGAACTTATTAGAAATATAGCCACAGTTCATAAAGGACATTCAGTTTTTGCAGGGGTTGGAGAAAGGACAAGAGAAGGAACTGATTTGTGGATGGAGATGAAAGAATCAAAAGTTTTGGATAAGACTGTTTTGGTGTTTGGACAGATGAACGAGCCTCCAGGAAATAGGATGAGAGCTGCACTTACGGCTCTTACTATGGCTGAATATTTTCGCGATAAAAAAAATGAAGATGTTTTGCTGTTTATAGACAATATTTTTAGATTTGCCCAAGCCGGGAGTGAAGTATCTGCTCTTCTTGGGAGAATGCCTTCTGCGGTAGGCTATCAGCCTAATCTTGCTAAGGATATGGGTGATTTGCAGGAAAGAATTACATCAACAAATAACGGTTCAGTTACCTCTGTTCAAGCAGTTTATGTTCCGGCTGATGACTATACAGACCCAGCACCAGTAACTATTTTCGCGCATTTAGATGCAACTTTAACGCTTGATAGATCAATTATGGAACAGGGATTATACCCTGCAGTTAATCCGCTTACCTCTTCCTCAAGACTTTTAGATCCTAACATAGTTGGTGATGAGCATTATAGTATTGCAATGTTAGTTAAAAAAATTCTACAAAAATATAAAGACTTACAAGATATAATTGCAATTCTTGGGGTGGATGAACTTTCGGATGAAGATAAAACAGTTGTTTCAAGAGCAAGAAAAGTACAAAAATTTTTAACTCAATCTTTGTTTGTTGCTGAAAGTTTTACAGGGCTTAAAGGTAGATATGTTAAAACAGAAGATACTATAAAAGGCTTTAAAGGTATTATTGAGGGAAAATATGATTCTTTGCCGGAGCAAGCATTTTATATGGTGGGTTCTATAGAAGAAGCGATAGAACACTCCAAAAAAATTCTTTAAAAAGGTAAGTTATGAATAAGTTTAGATTAGAGATTTTGTCTGTGGATGGTATTGTTTTTAAAGAAGAAATAACTTCAGCTTCTTTTCCTACTATAAGTGGCATAATTACTGTATTGCTTGGACATGTGAGTCTTCTGACAAAATTAATTGGTGGCGAAATAGTTATAGGGACTCTAAGTGGTATGAAAAGAATTGCCATTAGTGGCGGATTTTTAGAAATTAATTGTAACAATATAAGTGTAGTTGCTGATTTTGTAGCGTATGTACATAAAGCAAATAAACAAAAAATACGACAAGCAATGGAACTTGCTAAAAATAT
>JAITOH010000030.1 GCA_031290055.1 Endomicrobium sp.
CTAAGTGCTTATTAGGAAACATATTTTTATGACAATTGCTTTTTAGAGAGATGTTCACCTTGATACTTTAATTTTAGCACTATTAGTGTTATTATAAACAAAAAACTTAGAGAATTAACTCCAAAAGCTACATAAGCTTTCCTTACAAGTGCAAAACTAATATAAAACACCATAGCTATAAGCAACAATATTTGTGTCTGTATTGAAATATCTCCTACTTGTTTAGTCTTACAAATGCGATTAATCTGTGGGAAATAACTTATATTGCAAATAGCACATCCTAACGAATATACATATTGACCTAAGTGCAATTGATCCAAAATCATTGATTCGTCCCCCTAATTTTATAAAGATCCCTGGATAATTGTTTCAAAAAATATATCAATAAGTCAATTTTTTTCTCTAAAAACAAGTATTTTAATTGCTAAGAATTTTCTCTTTTTAAAAAGTGGATTTTTTGAACCTACAAGTGCTATTAAGTGATGGAATAAAAGAAAACTTGTGTAAAAACCTTTTAAGTTAAAGCGTTAAAGCAACTTTCTAATATAAAACTAACAACCGATAACTGTTGCTTTTATAAAACTTTCCACATGATCATCTAATTAACTTTGATTCATTGTTAACATATATTGATGATAATTTTTTAATTATAGTTTAAATTTTATTTTCCATACAAGACCATTGACTAGTAATATTAAAATGGTAGTTGTGCAATCTGCAACAATTGTAAAAATATACAATATTGTACTGGTTTATTAAGTGGAATTATAAAAAGAGTACTGTTGAAGTCAAGTAGGTAAATTTAACCTTAGAAAAAGAAATATTTTCTTGGTAAGATATGGAAGAAAATAATAACAGATCTTACTTCATTAATTAGTTATTAAAAATAATTGTATTATTTTTAATAACTAATTTTTTTTTTTTTGAAATCGAATATATAAAGAAATGGCAAAACTAAAAAGTTCTACGGTGTTAGCCAGATATGTTAATGTTTAAGGTTTTAGAATTTACAGAAAAATTTAAAGAAAATTAAAAAGCTCTGTCTGAAAATTTAAATTGAACTAACAAAAAATCGTGTATTTTTAGAAACATAGGTTCTTGCACCATAGTAGACAAGAGTAAAGTATAAGTGTAATCCGTAATAAGAATCTAAAACTCCCGAATTCTTATTTTTTATATTTGTTTGTGCAAGAAAATAAAAATCATTCCAAGATATCTGTAATTTATATATTGTATAACAGCAATAAAAAAAGTACACTCTAAATCATTGTATAACAGGTAATAAACAGGGTGGCAAATGTGTAAAAAGAATTCTTAATCACACAATTACGGGAATTAACTATTAATCAATAGCCAAAAACTCAGATACATAGGCAACGGAAATATTCTACTGGAAAAACTGGTAGCTTATGCTGAATACAAAGAAGTATTTTATACGATATCAAAAAAGGAGAACTAACTTTATTATGACAAATTTAGATAAGCTCCTGGAAAAGAAGCAAATAAAAAATAAAAGCAACAAAGTAAACAAATTTGCACAAAATTATGTGCCAAATGTATTAACAACTGTCTTAGAAATTCCAATAGAAAAAATTCAAGAAGATATAAACCAACCGAGAAAAGATTACAACACAAGCAAAATAACTTCTTTAGCAAAAACCATAAAAGAAAAAGGATTAATTCAACCTATAATTGTTAAACCTCAAGGTGAAAACTATCTAATTATTGCTGGTCACAGAAGATTTATGGCTTGTAAAGAATTAGGCAAATCACACATAGCATGTATCATTAGGAACGACTCATTGACGGAAAGTAATTTAAAAGAATTAGCAATGATCGAGAATTTACAACGTGATGATTTAACAATTTTGGAAATTGCAGAAAGCATCTATTACTTTAAAGAATCTAAAAATATGTCTCAAAGAGAAATATCTGTTATTACAGGATATAGTGAAGGAAACATTTCTAAATATATAAGTCTCTATAGTGTCATAAAAGATAACCTTATAGAGCAGGGAAACATAATAAGGCAAAAAATGGGGGTAGAACGAGCTTACAATCATTATTGCAAACATACGTCAATAAAAGCTCGCAGTACCACAACCTACACAAGTTTGAACTCTGTAATTAAAGTTGATAACACACATCACAGAAGATGCATAGAAAGAGCTATAGAAAAGACAGAGCACATAACAAAAGAGCTGAGAAACTTGTTAGAAAACTTAAAAAATAGCCACTAAAGCCACGGTTTTAACTACTAAAAACTTTCGCCACGAAAGTTTTTAGTAGTTAAAAATTTTGTTGTTGAGATATAGTAAAAACACCTAGAGATTTATAAAATTAAGGGAAATACAGTGCAGAAATTGTTGAAGGTAAAAATCACTCCATAAAGCTGTAAAAAGCTACTAATTATAAAATTAGACCATCAAGAAAAGAATTTGCTCTGGAAAAAAGAAACTAGCAAAGTGTATCTTTACGATTTTATAAGAGTTACAAAAACATACGACAATACTAACAATCAACATAAACAACTATTAACAAAAACTAGATACTCACAAAAATCGTCTTGACTTTGACAAAGCAACGTACAGCTTTTTATGTGCAGACTATTTAACCGAAAGCATTTTTAGAGTTCGAAAAAGCATACAATATATAGAGTACAGTGTTGATAAATAAGCTTATAATTAAAAGTACCTGAAACTGATTGAGAATTGCCACCAACAAATAAAAAAACTATGAGAAACTCCAAGAGATAGATGAAGCAAAAAATTGAATGCCCTAGAGTAGTAATCTTGTAATAAGGCCTTGTGGTAAAATCTGAGTTTGCCTAATTCACCTGTTACAATTATTTTTAAAGAACAAGAGCAATCTGCTACACTAAAATTTGTTTATTTGCCATATACTTTTATATGTTTTTAGAGCGACTTTCAGCTGTCTTAATTATGGCAACGACTTAAAACTGATTGACCCCGCTGTCCTCGTTCTATAAGAATATCTCTGAAAACATTGTGTAGTACCTGTATGCTGGCCTTTGGCTTCTGGTATAGTGATTTCTCTTCTATCTAAAGCGTTCCATTACATGTCTACGATGTGAACATTGAGAAAGTGCAATTATCTCATCTATTGTACGGAATCCTCCTAGAAGATGTGTATATAATCTTATACTCTGAGGACTTCTTACCCACTCCATGGTTTCTTCTGCGGTTCTTACGTTATTTATTGTCAGGTCTCTTTCATTTAGGAAAACAATTCTGCCTTTTCGAACTTTTATTAATAAAAATTGATTTCAATTTTTGTTTTTATACCCAAACCACATTAAGCGCTTGCTGTGTAAATAACGGTGAAAGTTTTTTCATTTTTGAACTACCAAATATAACTTTGCTTCTAGGTTCTCTGTCAACATATCTTCAAAGAGGTTGTAAGCTTACAAAAAGAGGTACTTCACAATAGTATCCTGGGCTTTATTATAGCTCTTATAGGCTACACGTCTATCTGGTCGAGCAGTTAGCACATATATAATGGCCCTTCGAAGTTCTTCTGCTACTATTCGAGCATCTGCTCTACTTGAAGTCCTGCTAATCGAAGTCTGTTGCTACTGCTGGAGCTACTGATCCTGTTCCTGTTTCGCACCAATTATTCCTGCTTTTTCCATGGAAATGGGAACTCTTCTTGAAGTTGTTGTACTTCTCCTTGTTTCTTTTTAGAGTCTTGAGAAACATCATCTCCTTCAGGTTTAACTGTAGGCTCTGCATTTTGTGTTGGAGCTGGTTCTTCAGGTCTGTACCGGCTCAGGTGTTGCACTTGGCTCTGCAAATGATTCTGCTTTAGGTTACAGAGCAAGTAGCTTCACTAGGAAAAAGCTTCTGTTTGTAACAGTTACCTGTGTTGTGCAGGAAGAACTTCTTAAGTTGCTGTAGAAGTTTCTGCTGATGTTTCATTAGTAGTTGCGGTTTTCGCTAGCTACTTCCGGTGTTTTCAGCTGTTCTAAGAGATTTTTCATCGCTGGATGATGCCGAAGACTCTGTAATTTCACTTGAAAAATCTTTTAAATCAGAGCTGTTGTCTGAGGTATCATCTGAATCTAAGTCTTCATCAATTAGTGAATCAGCATCATCAGAGTTGTTGTCAGAGCTGTTACCTAAGTCGAAATCTGAATCTTCATCCTCAGAAGAGGACACAGCAGAGACTTAATATTAGACATAATACTGCTCTGCTTAGCTTCTTCATTTCCCTCTATGTATACCTCTCTATCACATTATAATGATATGGCGATCTAAAAAGTTAAGTAACGACTAAGTGCACGGATGAATAATTGAAGCAAACCCACACATGCACTTAGTCGTTACTTAATTACTTACCACAACCACAGCCACTTTTTTCTTTGTCATCATC
>JAITOH010000047.1 GCA_031290055.1 Endomicrobium sp.
CATTGATTTAAATTCATACTCTCCTGACATGTCAGCGGAATATTCTATAGTCTTGTGTTTCCCAGATGTTTATGAAATAGGGTCTTCAAACCTTGGTCTTGAAATTCTTTACCACCTGATTAATGAAAAAAAGCTTGCTCGTTGCGAAAGGGTATTTGCTCCTGATATGGATATGGAGTCAATTTTAAAAAAAGAAAAACTTAGTCTTTTTTCATTAGAATCTAGGAGTAGTTTAAAAAGTTTTGACGTTTTAGGTTTTACAATTCAATGCGAACTTGCTGCCACAAACATTATTAATATTCTTTATTTGTCTGATATATCAATATTTTCAAAAGACAGAAAGGATGATGAACCTTTAATAATTGCTGGGGGGCCCACTTTGATTAATCCTGAACCTTTTTGTGATTTTTTTGACTTGTTTGTTTTAGGCGATGGCGAAGAAGCGATTGAAGAAGTGATTAATATATCTAAAGAATTTAAAAAGCTGAAATTTTCAAAAATAGCAACCCTAAAAAGATTATCCAAAGTAGATGGAGTATATGTACCATCACTTTATAGCGTTAAATATAATGACGACAATACAGTTAAATCTGTTTCCCCTATATCAAATGACGTAAAACCTATTATAAAAAAAAGAATCTTAAATTTAAAAAATGCATATTTCCCTAAAAAAAAAATAATTCCTCTTATGGAAGTTGTCAGTAATAAATTAAATATTGAAATTACAAGAGGATGTCTCGGGAGATGTAGGTTTTGTCAAGCGTCAAAATATTATTATCCATGGAGACAAAGGCCTCTTAATGAATTGTTAGATATTGTAAAAAAAGGTATGACTTTTGGATTTGAAGAAATTGCTTTCTTGTCTCTCTCATGTAGTGATTATAAATATTTGGATATGCTGTTAGTTGAAACGAATAAATTATATAAAAAGTTAAATTTTAGGATTTCATTACCATCTTTAAGATGTAATGAACGTTCACTTAAAATAGTTCAGTATATTAATAGAATTAAAAGGCCTACTCTCACTTTCGCTCCTGAAGCAGGAACAGATAGACTGCGTAATGTAATAGGGAAATATCTCTCAGAAAAACAAATAGTTGAAACTTTACTTGCAGCAAATGCTATGGGCTGGAAAGTTATAAAACTTTATTTTATGATAGGCCTTCCTACAGAAACCGATGGAGATATAGCTGGTATAGAACGTCTTGTAAGATTAGTTAAAAAAAAAGCAAAAAATTTAAATTTTAACATTACAATTTCACCTTTTGTTCCAAAGGCACAAACAGCGTTTCAGTGGTTGCCTATGGCAAATCCTAATGAAATCGAAAAAAAAATTAATCTTTTAAATAGATTGCTTCCAGCAAATGTAAAAGCTCATGATTATAAAACAAGTATTTTAGAGGCTTTGATTTCAAGAGCTGATAGACGATTTTCAAAAGTAATTTATAAAGCGTGGAAAAAGGGCGCAAGATTTGATCAATGGACTGACAAATTTAAAGAATCTATATGGCGCGAAGTACTTATTGAAAATAAAATAGATTTAAATTTTTATTTGTATAGAAATAAAAATTATAACGAAGTTTTTCCTTGGGATCACTTGTTTTTTGGTATATCAAAAGAAGACCTATATTCCGATTATATAGACTCTATAGGCGAGGCCTTTTGTTTTGTAAAGACAAAACAATTTGCTGATAATCTAAAATGTTTTTTGCCTGAAAATTATGTAGAACCAAAAGTTTTAAGAATTTCTCCTGTCATGCGATTGAGACTTCGTTTTTCAAAAAAAGGTGTAGTAAGATTTATATCTCATTTGGAACAAATAGAGGTATTTAGAAGAGTTGCGAGACGCTCTTGTCTCCCTGTTGCATTTACTGCTGGGTTCAATCCTAAAGTTAAATCATCTTATGGCCCTCCTCTTTCTGTTGGTCAAGAAAGTTCGAGCGAGTATATGGAGTTGTATTTTACGCAAAAAGTTGATATTGAGAGTGTGAGATTTGAGTTTTCAAAAGTGCTCCCAAATGGATTTGCCCTACTTGATGTGAAAAATATGCCATTAATTTTTCCAAGTATTGGTACCCTAGCGAATATTTTAGAATACGAAATAAGAGGTACAAATATAACACAAAAAAAAATAAATAAATTTTTGTCCCAAGATTTAGTTGTAATCAAAAGAAAACAAAAAGGGAAGACCATTGAAATTGACGTTAAACCTTTAATAAAATCTTTTAAAATGAAAAATGGAATTTTAAGATTGCAGCTTCGTTTTGGAGCTGTCGGATTTATAAAACCTGAAGCAATTTTAGGAGCATTAGAACTCCAAGGATATATCATAGAAAGAACTAATTTGTACATAGAAACAAAAAATGGGACAATGTACAACATTTAAAATATTAAATAAAATTTTGAAAAATGAGAAAGGAAATATTGGTAAATACAAGTTTAGAAGAAACAAAGGTTGCAGTTCTTGAGAACGGCAGACTTTTTGATTTGTTTATTGAAAGAAGAGAATCAAAGAAAATATTGAATAGTATTTATAAAGGTAAGGTGAAGAATATTGTGCCAGCTCTCGACTCGGCATTTGTAGATATTGGCTTTGGGAAAAGCACATATCTCAGCGTTTGCGACATAGTGCCATTCTGTGATGAAAGGAATATTGAAAAAATGATAAAAATTGGACAAGAGATTATGGTCCAAGTTTATAAAGAGCCAATAGGCACAAAAGGCCCTAAAGTAACAATGAATATTTCCCTTCCTGGAAGGCTTTTAGTATATATCCCCTTTGGAAAGAGTATAGGTATATCGAAAAATATTGAAAATAAACGAGAATATACCAGATTAAAAAACCTAATTACTAGGTTTAAAAAAGATATCGCTGTTCCAGGTGGAATAATAGTAAGGACTGAATGTGAGGAAGCTAGTGAAGAGGAAATAAAAAACGAAATGAAATACCTAACAAAACTTTGGGGTTCTATAGTAAAAAGATTTAATGATGCAACTCCGATGAGTCTTATACATAAGGATCTAGGTGTTGTTTTTCAAATTATAAGAGATTATTTTTCTGATGATGTTGTGCTTATGCATATGGATTCAAAAAAAGAGTTTAAGGGTGTTATAGATTTTGTAAAAGTTGTATCTCCTGACTGTATTGATAGGATCGCTCTTTATGATGGTAAAACCCCAATATTTAGAGCATATGGTATTGCAGGAGAAATAAATAAACTTCGTTTAAATAGAGTAAAGTTGCACTCTGGTGGTTATATAGTAATACAGGAAGCCGAATCTCTCTGTTCAATAGATGTCAACAGCGGAAAGTTTACATCAAAATCTACACAGGAGGATACAGCAATTCTTACAAATCTTGAAGCTGCTGAAGAAATTGCAAGACAGTTAAGACTTAGAAATATTGGTGGTATAGTTGTTATTGATTTTATAGATATGAAAAAGGGTAAAAATAGGCAAAAAATTTTAGAAAAATTTCGTAAAGCTACAAGGGGTGACAAAGCTAAAATAAAAATATGGCCGATAACAAAATTGGGACTTATAGAAATGACAAGAGAGAGGAAAAGGGAATCATTATTTTTTTTCCTGGGTGACACGTGTCCTATATGTCGAGGGCTTGGGCTCATTCTTTCAAAGGAGTCTATTTTCACTAATGTTTGTGATGAAATAGAACAGTTAAAAGTTCATGACTATGATGGTAAAATAAAAATAAATTTAAACCCTGACATTGTTGAGTATTTTAAAGAAAGAAAATTTAGACTTAAAGAGTTATTTAATACTGATTTTGATATTAGGGAAAGTACAGAAGTATTAAGAGAGGAGTACCAGATTATTTTTGAATAAAGAAATTCTTAAAAGTTTGCTTGCTAACTGTTAGTGTGATATTTTGTAGGGGCTGTTCCTTTTATGAATGCTTCTAAAAAAGTATCACTTGTTTTTTTTAACGCAAGTAACCCGGTGTGAGAATTTATTAGGACCAATTCAATATTTTCAGGTAGAAGAAAATCTAGTATTGGTTCTCCATCAAGAGCTTCTTTCATAAATTGTGTCCATATAGGACATGCAATAATTCCACCAGTAGTTTTCTCTCCAAGAGACATAGATTTATCATCGTAGCCTACCCACACCCCAGCTGCGAGTTGTGGAGTATATCCCACAAACCAAGCATCTGTTGAATTGTTTGTTGTGCCAGTTTTTCCTGCACAAGGCCTTCCTAAATTTTTAGCATACCAACCACTTCCTCTTTCTATAACACCCTTAAGCATATTTGTTGTGATATAACAGATTTGTGGAGAAAAAACTTCTTTTTGCTCAGGGGTGTATTGCTCTAAAATTTTACCATCTTTATCAATTATTTTAGTTATAAAGTAAGGATTACTTTTAATACCACCTGAAGCTAAAGTTGCAAAAGCTGAAACCATTTCTTGTAAAGTAACTTCACTTGATCCTAAAGCAAGTGAAAGTGAATTTGTGAGCGGTGTTGAGATACCCAAACTTCTTGCCGTTTGTATGACTTTTTCTGGTGTTATCTTCATGATTATATCAACAGTACAAGTATTAATAGATAGAGCAAGCGATGTTCCCAATGTTACAGGACCTCTATGTTTATTGCCATAATTTGTGGGTATCCAAATTTTATTTATGTTGGTTAAGTCCTTTTCAGGTACATTTTCTGCAATAGTTTCAAGAATTGTTAGATCTCTTGAAACTAAGTTCCAAGAATTTTTGTTATAAACAAAAATTAAGGGTTTGTCGTTAAAAATTGTTGCAGGGGTAAGCCCTGTTTCTATTGCTGTAAGGTATACAAAAGGTTTAAAGGATGATCCAGGCTGACGTTTTGCCTGAATGGCTCTATTGAACTGTGATTCTTTAAAATCGCGCCCCCCAACCATTGCTCTTATTGCACCATTTTTTGTATCTATAGCTATTAGTGCACCCTGCATCTTTGCGGATTTTAGTCCCATTTGTTTATTTTTATTTAACTTATATTCTTCAAATTTTGTAAGAGTTTCTTCGATAGCTTTTTCAGCGGCCGTCTGAGCTTGTATATCGATAGTAGTATAAATTGAAAGCCCAGATTTAAATAAAGCATTTGTCCCATATTTTGGTTCAAGTAGTATCTTCAAAAAATCTGTCAAATAACGCACTGAATTTTCCAGTGCTTTTTTCTTTATTGGCAAAGTAACCCTGAGAGCTTCTTTTTCTTGTTCTTTTGTAATATAACCAAGTTTTTTCATTTTCAATAGAACAAGATTTCTCCTAGTAAGAGAAGCTTTTGTATTCTTGAAAGGATTATAATAATTAGGCGACTTTGGAATTGCAGCAAGCGTAGCACATTCGGCAAGATTTAAATCTTTAGTATTTTTATTGAAATATATTCTTGCAGCTGCCTGAACTCCATATGCCCCGTTTCCAAAATATATTTGGTTTACATAAAATTGCAAAATTTCATATTTTGAATATTTTTTTTCAAGTTGTATTGTTAAAATACTTTCTTTTATTTTTCTAAGTAATGTTTTTTTTCTAGTTAAAAATATAGTTTTTGCAAGCTGTTGTGTTATTGTTGAACCACCTTCAGAAACTTTTCTTTTTAGAATCATTCTTATAAAAGCTCGTGCAGTTCCCTTTATTGAAATTCCCCAATGTTTGAAAAAATTATTATCTTCAATGGCTATAAATGCTTTTTGAAGATTAACAGGGACTTCTTTTATTGGTATAAGAACCCTTCTTTCTACAAAGAATTCGGAGATCAAATTGTTATTTCTATCGTAAATTTTAGTTGATAAATTGGGGGTATAATCCTCAAGTTCTTGTACATATGGCAGACGACCCATGACTTCAATTGCAAGTCTAGTAATTACAATTATCAATATAGATATAGCAACAAAAAACAATAAAACAAAGAACTTTTTAGAAGAGAAATTTCTTTTAGATTTTTTCAGTTTCACAATATGCATGATTATATTCTAAAATTGAAGATATGTCAAAAATACAGAAAACATCTTAAAGTTTAAGATTTTGATAGTAAAAAATTAAATAAAAATATTTAAATTTATGCTGTAAAAT
>JAITOH010000070.1 GCA_031290055.1 Endomicrobium sp.
AAATTTCCGCGCATAGCAACAATTATATCTCCTATTTTTTTATTTATGATTTTTTCGATTTCCTCAAAGGCTTTTCCTATAGATAATGCTGCTTCTCGTATATCAAGTACAGCTCCTGCTTTAATACCTTCACATGGAATTGCCAATGCCCCTAGAATCTTTACTATGCCTGCTTCTTCGTCTGACATTCCAGCGACGCAACATACTTTACTACTACCTATATCAAGACCAGCAACAACCAATTGTTTTGCCATTTTAAAAACCTCTATAAAAAATAATTGTATTCTCTTTATTTTATTTGAGCATAGGTTTTACAATTGCCTTTCCAAAGCTATAAAGAGTCATATCTATATACTCAAGACGTTCATGTTTAGACATCGCATCAACATATACTTTTTGAAAATCTTTAAATTTACATGATAAATATTCTTGAGTATCATTTCCCCAAAAAATCATAGTATTATCATACATAACAAAAATTATGTCTCCAGCAATATTAAATTTTATTTCAGAAATATTATTGAAAAATTTCCCACACACGGGTTTTGATTTTTTAATAAAATTTAGTAGTTTTATCCTTTCTCCACTTGATTTATAAAAAAGTTTCGGGACTCTCATTGCACTCATAAATCCACGTAAAGAAAAGGGACTGTTGTCAAAATCTATTCCTAGCATTTGATTATTATATATTATAAACGCTTCAGGTGTTCTTTCATAAAGTTTGATTTTTATTTTTTGCCAACTACGACTGATTGTAATATTCTTTAATTCAGATTTTAGATCTTTTATTTCACTTTCGGCATCTGATAAATTTACTTTTAAAAGGTTGTCTCCAATTTTAAAAGGAAGAAGTTCTCTTATTTCTGATTTCGTAACATTTTTTGCTCCAATAATTTCTATATTTTTAATAATAATTTTGTTGGAGTTGTAAACGATGTCGAGTATTTTTTTGCTACTGAAATAAATGAAAGCAATCATTGACACAAACAAAATAAGATAAGAAGCTTGTTTTAAAAAACTCTTATCTGATGATATACATCTATAGACATAACGATTTTTTTTACTCATTCTCGTACCTGTTATGAGTTAACGCACTTTCTAAAATTCTCAAAACTAAATTCTCAAAACTAAATCCAGCTGCTTTGCTTTCTTCAGGTAGTAAAGAGGTATCAGTCATACCAGGTATAGTGTTATTTTCAAGAACCCAAACTTTACTGTTTTTATCTATAATCATATCAACACGACAAATTGCCTTACATTTAAAAATCTTATAAACTCTTTCTGCGATGTTTTGTGCTATATTATAATTTTGTTCACTTATTCTTGCCGGAATTATGTGTTTCGATTGTCCTTTTTGATATTTTGATTTAAAGTCATAAAACCCTCCCTTAGGTATTATTTCTACAACTGGTAGTGCCTTACCGTTTAAAACCCCTACAGTTATTTCTTTACCAGCTACAAACTTCTCAATGATAATTTCTTCGTCATATTTAAATGCTTTTTTTATAGCATCATCAAGCTGTGAAACATTTTTTACTATTGTTATGCCTATAGTAGATCCCTGCAACGTAGGTTTTACAACAACAGGATACTCTTTTATTTTATGGAGTCTTTCAAGTTTTTTTAAACTGTTCCATTTAGGAGTTGAAATATTTGAATACTTAAGCAAACACTTCGACACGTTTTTATCCATAGATATAGCACTTGAAAGAACTCCGCAACCTGTGTAAGGGATGCCCATTATTTCAAGCATGCCTTGAACTGTTCCATCTTCACCCATTGATCCATGTAAAACTATGTATGCAACATTTATTTTTGCAGTTTTAATTTTTTCTACAACATTTTTGTCTACATCAATTCCGCACACGTTCAACTTTAACTTTTTTAATACGTTTAAAACAGCTTCACCAGACCTGATTGAAATTTTTCTCTCACTTGAAATTCCACCATATAAAACGCCTATCTTTTTATTGTTTATTTTTTTTAAAATCTCAATTTCTGTCATTTATTATTTTCACTTCAGTTTCAAGATTTATATTAAATTTCTCTGCTACATTTTTTTTAATTAAATGAATTAATGCTATAACGTCTTTTGAAGAAGCCCCACCAGTATTTACTATAAAATTGCCATGGATTTCATCAATTTTAGCATTGCCTATACGCTTCCCTTTTAAGCCTATCTCTTCGATTAGTTTTCCCGCACTATATCCGTCAGGATTTTTGAATATGCTACCAGCGCTAGGGGTGTTTGAAGGCTGTGTTTCTAAACGTTTTTGTATATTTTTAAAAATTTTTTGTAAGTTAGCAGTTTTTGTTTCGTTTTCTAGAGAAAAATTAACCTTAGTAATAAGACAATTTTCAAGATTACTTTTTCTGTAACTAAAATTGAGTTTATCTTTACTTAAACATTCTTTTTTAAGATTTTTGTATATTTCTACAGTTTTTACGACTGTACTTATCCATTCATCCCTATTACCTACATTTCCATAAACTGCTCCTCCAACTGTCCCTGGAATTCCTGTTACAAATTCAAGGCCTGGTAAATTGCTTTTAAGAGCAATTTTCAAAACATTTGAAAGTAATGCTCCTCCTCCACTTAAAATTTCGTTTTTTGAAATAGAAATACTTTTAAAAATTCCTGTAAAACGAATAACCGTTCCCCTATAACCTTCATCAGGAAAAAGAACATTTGTTCCTTCACCTAATACAAGATAATTATCTGCTAAAACACTATTTAAAAAAAAAACTAAGGATCGTTCGTTTGGGATTTCGATAAAAAACTCAGCTGCACCTCCAATATTTAAAGAGCAATGATTCGAGAGAGGTTCGTTTCTTATGACTCTACAACCTACTAAGGATAAAGTTTTAGCTGCTAAATCAAATTTAATAATTCTTCTCCTTTTTTCCAAACATCTCCAGCACCTAATGTCAATACTATATCTCCAGAAGAAAGATTTTTGGAAAAATTTTCTAATCCTAAAAATTTCCCAGCTAAACATTTATTTTCTAAAAGACTTTTTAATATTAATTCCGAAGTTACTCCATCTATAGGTTGCTCGTTGGCAGAGTAAATATCTAAAACTTCTACAAAATCAGCTAAAAAAAAACTTTTTCCGAATTTTTCAAAAAGTTGTCTTGTTCTAGTATATCTATGTGGCTGAAACAAAACAAATAGTCTGTGGGTGGGCCATTTTTTTTTAATAGCTTCTAAAGTAGCAATAATTTCTGTCGGATGGTGGCCATAATCATCGATAACTGTAATCCCATTTTTTTCACCTTTTATTTCAAACCGTCTACCAACTCCATCAAAATCCTTTATTGCTTTTGCAATCGAATTAAATGGAATATCTAGCCATAGTCCAATACCTATTGCAGCTAGAGAATTTAATACATTATGTTCACCTGGAATTTTTATGCATGTACAACCGATTTTTTTACCCATGTAGATGACATCAAATTTTGTGTAATTTTTTAATATTTTTATATTTGAGGCTTTAATGTCCGGGTTTCCATTAATACCATATGTAACATATTTTCTCATAATTTCAGGGGTTATTGTTCTGACGATTTTATCGTCAGAACAAAGTATTGCAACACCATAAAACGCTATTCCGTTTATATGCTTCACAAAAGCTTTTCTAAGATTTCTCATATTACCATAAAAATCTAAATGATCAGTATCTATGTTGGTTATAGCAGTAACAATCGGTGAGAGTTTTAAAAAAGAACCGTCTGATTCATCTGCTTCTGCAATGATGTATGGGCCATTACCAAGTTTTGCACTTGTTTTAAGATTTTTAAGTTCGCCCCCAATAATTATTGTAGGATCTAATCCACCTTCTGAAAGGACAAGAGCAGCAAGAGATGTAGTAGTCGTTTTACCATGTGTACCTGCTATTGTTAGAGGATATTTTAATCTTGTAAGTTCAGCAAGCATTTCTACTCTTTGGATTACAGGAATTTTTTTCTTTAATGCTTCAACTACTTCTGGATTATCCCTAGCAATTGCTGTAGAAGTAACAACTACGTCAGCAGAATTTATGTTTTTTTTATTATGTCCTATATAAACTTTTGCACCCATTACCTCAAGATGCTTAGTAATTTCAGTTTCCTTAAAGTCTGATCCAGAAACATGGTGGCCTAAATTTATAAGAATTTCGGCTATACTTGACATTCCTGATCCACCGATACCTACGAAATGTATGTTCAGATTTTTTTGAAACATATATTTCTTCCCTTTATAAAGTAACTTACACAACTCCAAATATTTTGATTAGTTGCACTAATAATAGAAAACATTTTTTACTTAATCATTCTACTTTGAGTTTTAGCTTATTCTATGCTACGTGTCTTTTGAATTAGTGTTTATGGACTTATAGCTTTACTTATTTTTACCAATTTATTTTACTTATACGTTCTAAAGCTTCTTTAATCCTTGTAATGCTTGCGGTTAAAGCAAACCTAATATAGCCTTCACCACTTTTCCCCATGCCACTACCAGGAGTACATACTATAGCAGCTTCATCAAGAAGTTTTGAAACAGTTTGCGAAGATGTATAGCCTACAGGAACATTTGCCCAGACATAAAACGAAGCCTTTGGTAAGCTTGTTTGCCAATGTAATTTTTGTAAACCTTCAACTAAAACATTCCTGCGTTCTTTATATATTTTTCTTGAATCTTCCAACCATTTTTGAGAAGACTTAATAGCTGTAATTGCTGCTTCTTGTATTGCTTGAAAAGCTCCTGAATCATAATTGTCTTTAATTTTTGCAATACCTGCAACTATGTTTTCATTGCCACAAACCCAACCTATACGCCAACCAGTCATATTATAAGTTTTAGAAAAAGAATGAAATTCTACGCCTACTTCTTTAGCTCCCGCAATTTCCAGAAAACTCAAAGGCTTCTCACTTTCATCATAGTATATTTCTGAATATGCTGCATCTGATGCAACAATTATGTTATATTTTTTTGCAAAATCTACAAGTGCCAAATAAAATTTTTCTGTTGCGACAGCTGCAGTTGGATTATTAGGATAATTTACAAAAATTATTTTTGCTTTTTTAATAATATCTAAAGGAATTGCATCTAAATCCGGCAAAAACCCATTTTTTTCGAGTAATGGCATAAAGTATGGTACCCCACCAGAAAAAAATGTTCCAGTAGTATACACAGGATATCCAGGTTCAGGTACTAAAACTACATCTCCTGGATTTATAAATCCTAGATGCATATGCCCTATGCCCTCTTTTGAACCTATAAGTGTACATACTTCATTTGAAGTTAACCTAACGTTGAATCTCTTTTTAATCCAATCAACAACAGCTTTTTTATAAGAAATCAAACCTGTCCCAAAAGGATACTGGTGATTTTTAGGATTTGTTACAGTTTTTTGCATAGATTTTACTATGTGTTTTCCAGTAGGCAAGTCAGGATCTCCTACACCAAAAGATATTATATCTGCTCCATGTTCAATTGCGCTCTGCTTCTTTTTATCTATTTCAATAAAAAGGTAGGGTGGAAGTTTTTTTAATTTTTCACTATAATTAATTTTCATAATCTACTCTCCAAATGCAAAAATAAATATTAAAGTGCGTTTAAGTTTAAGACATCAATCATATTGTACAATCCAGGCTTTTTACCAACAATCCATTTTGCTGCTCTTATAGCCCCAAACGCAAACGTATCTCTTGAATGTGCTCTGTGAGTAAATTCAAGCCTTTCTCCTGTTCCTGCAAAATATACTGTGTGCTCTCCGACTATGTCTCCAGCCCTTATTGAAAATATTCCAATTTCATTTTTTTTTCTTAGCGAATCTGTGTAATGTCTTCCATATACTGCAGTTTTACTAACTTTTTTTTCTACAGAGGTTGCTGCAATTTTCATAAGTTCTGTTGCAGTGCCTGAGGGAGAATCTTTTTTTTTATTGTGATGGAGTTCAATTATCTCAATATCATAATCTGGAAATTTTTTAACAACATCCTCAACAATTTTAAACAACATATTTACACCCAATGACATATTTGGAGAAAAAACAGTAGGGATATTTTTTGATATTTCTAATATATATTTTTTTTGCTCATCAGTAAAACCTGTTGTCCCAATAACGATAGGAATTTCATATTTTTTTGCATCTTCCAGAATCTCCAATGTCCTATTCGGACTTGTAAAATCTATTAAAACATCTGCCTCAGATAAAAATTCATCAAAGCCACTTGCACAAGACATTGCTGTTGAATTGTCGGTTACAATTTCTTCACTTTTATTATTGCATTCTAATGCCCCTACAATTTGTACATCCTTATCCATTTTAGCTACTCTAAGTATCGCCTGTCCCATTCTTCCACTGACACCAGAAATCTTCACTTTCATAAGAACTCCTAAACAATTAAAATATTTTCTTTGTTATAAACATAATTAAAGAACTCTTAAAAACATTTTTAGTTATAAACTCAAAAAATCAGTCTGCTAAATTATCAAATAAAACTTTCTGATATTATTTCAACTTAAAACCCCAAAGTCCTTTAAAGCTTTTTCAAGTTTTATTTTATTTATAATTTCCATTTCACACATTGGAAGTCTTAGACTTAACTCACATATTCCAAGCAATGAGGCTGCTGTTTTTATTGGTATAGGACTTGTCTCTATAAACATTGATTTTGCTAAAGGGAAGAGCTTATAATGAAGCTTCATCGCTGCTTTTATCTCTCCATTTTTAAAAGTTCTTACGAGTGACACTATTTTTGCAGGAACAATGTTAGATAAAACTGAGACAACACCTGATCCACATATTGACAATAAAGGTAAGGTAAGCATATCATCTCCAGAAATGAGTTCTATGCCAGGAGCTAATGACTTTATAGCGCTCATCTGATTTAAAGATCCCGAAGCTTCTTTCACACCTACAATATTCCTACAATCATTAAAAAGTTCAGCTATGGTTGTAGGTTCAATATTTATAGAAGTTCTATCAGCGATATTATAAATAACAATAGGAATATCTACAATGTCAGCTATCGTCTTAAAATGCAAGTATAACCCTTTTTGTGTTGGTTTATTGTAATAGGGGGAAATTATTAATGCCCCGTCACAACCTATTTTCTCTGCAAATTTTGTAAAGTGAATTGCTTCATTAGTGGAATTTGACCCCGTACCTGCTAAAATTTTTATTTTCTTACTTGCATTCTTAACACAAAATTTTATAATTTCTTCATGTTCTTCGCGTGATAAAGTAGATGCTTCACCAGTAGTTCCGCACGGAACTATCCCATCAACCCCATTTTTTATCTGACATTCAATTATTTTTTTTAGGGAGTCAAAATCAATTTTTTCATTTTTAAACGGCGTAATTAATGCCGTATACACACCAGAAAACATAGGCTATTCCCCTTCAAGCGCAAAATTATATTTCAATTACTCCTTTAAAACTTATAATAGCTGGACCTTCAAGCACGATATTACTTATTCTTCCATTTGAGTTTTTTAGAGAAACCACTAACTTATCACCACCTCTTGAAATTATATTTACTGGAGACTGGACAAAACCTCTAAGTACAGAAATAATTCCTGAAGCTGTTATCCCTGTGCCACAAGACAGAGTTTCATCTTCAATCCCTCTTTCATAAGTACGAACAAGTATAGTGCTATCATCTAAAATCTTGACAAAGTTGACATTTGTTCCTATGGGTAAAAATGTCTTATGAAATCTTATAGCTTTTCCATATTTTACAACATCAATGTAGTCAATATTGTCAACAAATACAACTGAGTGCGGAACGCCTGTATTTATAAAATCAATATCAAATTTTTCACTATACACTTTAATTTCTATGTCTTTCTTTAAATCTTTCGCATCATATAACCCAAGCTTCACTCTATTTTGGGGCAAAATCTCAGCATTTATAATTCCTGCATCTGTTTCAAAAACTACTTTTGTACTTACAATACCCAATTCATATGCAAATTTTACTACTGACCTCCCTCCATTTCCACACATAGAAGCATAGGAACCATCAGAGTTAAAATACTTCATTTTAAAATCTTTTAAAATACTTTTTTCAAGAAAAATTAATCCGTCAGCCCCAATTGAATATTTTCTGTTACAAAATTTTTTCGCAGTGTACTTATAATCCTTGTCTGAAATTATGCCTTCTCTGTTGTCTATCAAGATAAAGTCATTTCCTGCAGCAGTTAACTTAGAAAAATTTACATTCATTTTATCTCTCTTTTTCTGCAATATTAGCAACTAAAAAACCACAATTTTACGATACTATAATAATTATTTTCATAAAATTATGTTTGAAGAAATACAAATTGCATATGAAAGTAACTAGATTTGAATTTCATTCAGTAACAAATCGTTATAGTTTGCTCTTTTTCTTATTAGTGCGAATTCATTGTCATCAACCAAAACTTCTGCAAGTAAAGGTCTTGAATTATATTCCGATGACATCGCTGCACCGTAAGCTCCAGTACAAGTTATAAGAAGAAGTCTGCCCTGTTTTACAACTGGAAGCATCCTGTCTTTACACATAAAATCTCCATTTTCACATATAGGCCCTACAACGTCAGTTTTAACTTTTTTAGAATTTGTCTTTTTTACAGGCAAAATTTCATGATAAGCTCCATATAAAGTTGGCCTTATTAAATCATTTATTCCTGCATCAGTGATAAGAAAACTTTTACCATCTGAAACTTTTCTATATAGTACCTTTGTAATAAGGTATCCCGCATTGCCAACTATTGAACGCCCTGGTTCAAAGATAAACTTTTTATCTTTGACGTTTCCAAAAATTTGAAATATAGCTGACATTAATTGCTTTGGATGTGAAGCCTTTTGATCTTTAGAATATTTAATTCCAAGTCCTCCTCCACAGTTTATATATTCAAGTTTCATATTATTACTTTCTATAATATCAACCATTTTTTTTATTTTTTGTGCTGCAAGTTTAAATGATGTAATATCTAAAATTTGTGAACCAATATGCGAGTGTATACCAATAATTTTAATATATTTTTTTTTCTTTGCAGTTAGATATGCTTGTAATGCATCTTCATAAGGAATCCCAAACTTTGTTCCTTTTTTACCTGTTGCTACATATAAATGGGTATCTATATCAATATGAGGGTTTACTCTAAAAGCAATTTTTGCTCTTGTCTTTAATTCCCCAGCTATTTTATTTATTTCATTAAGTTCTTCAAAAGATTCAACGTTAAACATGAGAATTTTACTTCTTAAAGCATACCTTATTTCTTCTGAGGTTTTACCAACACCTGCATAGACTATTTTTGATGGCTCAAAACCTGCTCTTAAGCATCTGTATAGCTCACCTCCAGAAGTTATATCTGCACCAGCTCCAAGTTTTGCAAGAAGTTTTAAAATTGTTCCATTTGAGTTTGTTTTACATGCAAAACATATAAT
>JAITOH010000077.1 GCA_031290055.1 Endomicrobium sp.
ATACTTCCTGAAGACTTGTTGATCCTCAATTTAAATGATTCTAAAAAAATATCAGAAAAAAAAAGAGAACCTCTTTTTAAGGAAATAAAAAAACAGGCATTGGATTACGCTATTGAAGCTATTGATAGCAAAGTTGTCGATAAAATAAACATTCTACAAGCAACATTTCTTGCAATGTCACGTGCAGTATTCAAATTAAAGATAAAACCAGATTTATGTCTCATAGACGGAAACAACTGCGTCCCGTCTCTCTCTGCATTTAAGCAAAAATCAATTATAAGTGGTGATAAAAAAAGTGCAAGCATCGCAGCAGCATCAATACTTGCGAAAGTCACTAGAGATAGAATGATGTTTAACTACGCAAAATACTATAAAATTTATTATTTTGAAAAAAACAAAGGTTATGGAACAAAAAAACATATAGAAGCTTTAAAAAAGTATGGTATTTGTCCAATTCACAGAGTAACTTTTGCCCCTGTAAAGAACACTATTAACAACACGAGCAAAGAATCGCCATGATCTTATAACAAGTGAGAAGACTAAATATACTGCGGTTTTTTATTATAACAACCCAAGAATAACAAAGAGTTTTATATGTAGATACAGAAAAAATGCTAAATTAAAGTAAGGTTTGCCACTCTAGCAAGAAGTTTTTTCCACTGTCCGTCTTCAAATAAAACTGTAAGCTTTAAATCGTTTCCTATGCCGCTTTTCTCAATAATTTTACCCCTACCAAAAATTGGGTGTGTGACCATTGCACCTATTTTAAACTTACATAAAATTTTTACAATAGAAGCACCTGTAGTACTAACCAGTTCATCTTTTGTTTTATCATTAAGTGCTATATAACTATGATGATAATCATCAAATATATTATATTTTACTTCAGTAGCACTAGGAAATTTTTTGTTAAAACCAGTGCCCATATTTATTGCACTAAATTTTCGATTTAAATTCATACTAAAATTTTGTTTTATATACATAATTTCGTCTTTAAATCCAGCTTCTAAAATGAACCGCGATGGAGCACTCCACTTTGTTTTACCATAAATAGTTCTTTCTAACGACCAACATAAGTACAAGCGTTTTTTTGCTCTTGTCATTCCTACATACATAAGTCTTCTTTCTTCTTCCAATTCTCTTTTATTACAAATAGTAGTTTCACGTATTATTGGGAATAGACCCTCTTCAAGTCCACAAATAAATACATTGTTAAATTCTAAACCTTTAGCTAAATGCAGAGTCATCAAAGTAACCTTATTTTTTGATTCATCAGCAGAATCAATATCACTTATTAAAGATACTTGTGTTAGATATCCCATAAGTGACTTATCAAGCGAAGTTTTTTCAAAATCTTTGACAGCAGAAATCAACTCTTGTATATTTTCTATTTTTATTTTAGATTCGTGTAAGTTTTCAATTTCAAGTTCTTGCACATAACCTGAATGAGCTATAACCTTTTCAACTACTTCTCTAACTGAAGCATTATTTTTCAATTCAATGGATACTCTTATGAATTTTACAAAAGAATTTAAAGCAACTATTACTTTTTCAGTTAAACCTGCTTCTCTAGCAAAAATTATAGTTTGCCACATAGATATGTTTTTCATAAGAGAAAATTTTTCAAGTTTTTCTAGTGAAGTTTTTCCTACGCCTCTTCTTGGGACATTTATAATTCTTTTAAAACTGACATTATCGTTTTGGTTGTGTATGAATTTTAAATAAGCCACTATATCTTTAATTTCCGCACGATCATAAAACTTTAAAGTCCCTATAAGTGTATACGGTATACATATTCTTCTAAAAGCGTCCTCAAAAACACGTGATTGCGCATTTGTTCTATAAAAAATAGCAAAATCAGAAAAATTATATTTACCACTATAGACATCTAGATAAATTAGTTTAGCTATTTTTAGTGCTTCATCATTTTCATTTCTAGTCCTTAAAACCTTCACACACCCGTCATCGCAATTTTGAGTCCATAGTCGTTTATCTACTCTTGCAGTATTATGCTTTACAACTTGATAAGCTACCGATAAAATTTTTGGGGTTGATCTGTAGTTCTGCTCCAATTTTATTGATCTCGAATTTGGATAATCTTTTTCAAAACTTAAAATATTATTTACATCAGCTCCTCGCCATGAATAAATTGATTGATCATCATCACCACAAACACATATGTTATGGTATTTAGCTGCAAGTAATTTTACGAGCACATACTGCGCATAGTTTGTATCTTGATATTCATCAACCATAATATATTTATATTTTCCCTGATAATAATCTAACAATATTGGATACATTTGAAAAGCTAAAACAGTTTGCATTATCAAATCACCGAAATCTAAAGAACCTGCATTTTTCATTTTTTTTTGATAAAGTTCATATATCTCTGCTACAGTATTCGCAAAAAGGGTGTTTTCGGTATTAAATTTAGTTGTCATATTCACTGGTGACCTCAAATCATCCTTAGCACGACTTATTCTATCTGCTATATTTGAGACTACAAATTTGTTTTCGTCAATATTCAATTCTTTAAAACAATCTTTAAGCACACACTTTTGATCAGCAAAGTTATATATTGAAAAATCTGAAGGAACACCAATTTTTAAAGCTTCTGTGCGTAAAAAATATGAGCAGAATGAATGAAATGTTGAAATCCATACATTTGAGCCAGTTTTAGGAACCAAATCAATCACCCTTTTTTTCATTTCTATAGCTGCTTTGTTAGTAAAAGTAACAGCTAAAATAGAACAAGGTGAAATACCTAAAGAAAGCAAATATGCAATTTTATGTGTAATAACTCTAGTCTTGCCAGTTCCAGCACCTGCAAAAATTATTAAAGGCTTTTCAATACAAAGCACCGCTTCCGCTTGAGAAAAATTCAAATTTTCGACTATAGATTTTTTCATTTCACTTATTATACAACATCTAATATTTAACGTTGTTATTAAATTGCTTTAAATTACAACTCTTTGACATTAATTCAAATGTTTAAATTTAACTTTAAGTTTACTATAATCTAGATTGGTTATTAATCAAAAACTAGTAGCATTTATAATAAGTAACATAATTAAGCGGTTTTTCATACACACAAATTGTTAAAAAAATTATGGTAAGGAGAATAAAATGGATATTTTATTTGAAAGAAAAAGCGTTCGTAAATTTACAAATAACGATATTAAAAATGACGATTTAGAGTACATTTTGCACGCTGCAATGTGTGCGCCAAGTGCAAAAAATACAAGATGCTATTCTTTTATTGTAATAAAAAACAAGGAAACTCATAAAAAAATTGCTGAAGTACATCCAGCTGCACAGATGATCCTTCAAGCACCACTTGCAATTTTAGTTGTAGGCAATCAAAATATTGCCTTTGAAGGATATTTACCACAAGATTGTGCAGCAGTAACTCAAAATATACTTCTTGCTGCCACTGCGAAATGTTACGGATCAGTCTGGTGTGGAGTGTACTCAAACAAAAAAAAATCAGAGGCTATTGAAAGACTTTTTAAACTTCCTCCAAATATAAAAGCATTTTCTCTTGTCGTTATAGGAAATTCCATGGATAAAAACATGCAAAAAAATAGGTGGCAACCTGAAAAAATTAAATATGAAATATGGGGATGAATGTGATAAAACAACATATATTGTGCAGTTTAAACAATATAGTTGCAAAATATTTACAAACTGTAAGTGTGGCCAGCAATTCGAATTTCATCGTACAAACTCCTCCAAAAAATATTGATGCTGATTTCGCATTAAATGTAGCCATGCTCATATCAAAAAAAACTAAAAAGCCCCCAAGAATAGTTGCACAAGAACTTGCGAATATAATTATTAAAGAAATTCCTGAACTTGTAGAAAAAGTTGAAACATCAAGTGCAGGATTTATTAACTTGTGCATAAATAATGAAGTCTTGTATAAAGAACTTAAATCTATTCTTGAGGAGAAAGACAAATACGGGAGTTTATCTAAAAATAACAAAAAAAGAATTATAATTGAATTTGTGTCAGCAAATCCTACAGGACCGTTGCATGTAGGTCATGGACGAGGTGCTGCGATAGGAGACTCACTAGCAAGAATACTAAAATATTTAGGATACAGCGTAACAAAAGAATACTATTTAAATGATGTTGGGAATCAAATGTTTTTGTTAGCAAAATCTACTGAAATCCGTTATAGACAGCTTAAAGGTGAAAAGATTGATCTCCCTGCAGACCACTATCAGGGTAGTTATATAATTGATATTGCTAAACGTCTACTTTCTGAAGGAAGAAGTATAAATCAAATAGATTTTAAACATGAATCCGTAAGTGAAATTTTAAAAGCAATAAAATATGACTTAGAAAAATTTAATATAGAGTTTGATAATTGGTTTTTCGAAAGTACTCTAACTAATACTATAGATAAAAACGGTAAAACGGAAATTGCCAAAATAAGCGAGTTTTTTCTCAAAAAAGGATTTGCTTACATAAAAGATGATATTTTATGGCTTGCTTCAACAAAATTTGGTGACGACAAAGACCGTGCTCTGAGAAGAAGTGATGGGAGATACACTTATTTCGCTTCAGATATAGCTTACCATATGAATAAGTTTAAAAGAGGTTTTACTAAGCTTATAAATCTTTGGGGGGCAGATCATCATGGTTACGTAGCAAGAATAAAAGCATGTGTGCAAATGCTTGGTTTTAAAAAAGAAACACTGCATATAATTCTTTATCAACTTGTTTCACTTTTAAGAAACGATAGTTCGGTGTCTATGTCAACACGCACAGGGGAATTTATAACTCTAAGAAAAGTTATAGACGAAGTTGGTAAAGATGTATGTAGATTTTTCTTTTTGTTGCGATCTCCAGATTCGCAACTTAAATTTGATCTAGAACTCGCGAAAAAACAATCAAATGAAAATCCTATTTTTTACGTCCAGTATGTAAATGCAAGGTGTAACTCCATCTTAAAAAAAAGTACGGATAGAAATGATATTATGATAGACACTAAAAACATAGATTTTAGTTTGCTGAACACTAAAGAAGAAAGGAATTTAATAAAACAACTTATAGCGTTCTGTGATACGCTTGTTATATCTGAAAAAACTATGAGTCCACATCATCTTACAACATATTTGATAAAACTTGCTGATGTCTATCATAAATTTTATGAAAAATGTCGTGTCTTAGCTAATGATTCGAATCTTGCTTCAGCAAGATTAAAACTTATTGAAAGTGTTATGATAATAATAAAAAACTGTTTGGGGCTTTTAGGAATTTCTACTATAGATACAATGTAAAAAGCAAATTAAAGCACCTATATATTAATTTATAAATTAAAGTTAAGAGTTTTTTAGTACAAAAAAATTAATCTAAGTTTAAGTTATTAACTTTTGGGTTACCTTGTGACATTTTTTAAATTAAAATAAAATATAAAACATGAGAATCCTTATCTATGTTGTGTCTACAAGTTTTAGAATGTTTTTAGGTAATAAAATGATCAGCAATTTCTTAATTCTTTTATTTTAAAAACACATAAGCTATCCCACCACCACACCCAACTGATAACTCATCGAGTAGATAAAATTTTAATGTTACGTTTTAGGTCATGTAATAAGGTTAAATTACTATGATAGCAGATAACGTTTGCTGTAAAGTTTTTCATCTATAAATATTAATATAACTCATTTTTTTCTATATGCAAAAATTAAGAAATTTGGACAAAACTTAGTGGGAATTATATAAATAAAGTTAAACCATTAATTTCAAAGAGAGGTTTTATCGTTTTATTATCTTTTGTTTCATTACCGCTTATTTTTTTTGTACTTGTTATGGTAAAAATATTAGTGTAATGCATGGATTTTAGGGTATAAGAAGGATTATAAGCAAATAATATTCGATGTGTTATTTAGAGTTATATTTTGTAAAATTAAAAAAATCAATAGTGTCCTTGTTATACTTAAAAGAACTAACAGTTATGAGAATTTTTAGTATGTAGTCAAATTAAAACAATATTGAGTTAATTTTGTATGAAAAATTATATTAGAAAATTTGTTACAATTTTAGAAAAATCTAGAAACGCAATAGCCTTTACTGGTGCTGGTATATCTGCTGAAAGTGGTATTGTCACTTTCAGAGGTGAAAATGGTATTTGGAGTAAATACGAAGAAAAACTCTTTGAAATAAATTATTTCGCCAAAAACACTGAAAAAGCTTGGAGTATGCTTTGTAGCGGATTTTATGAAACTATGCTTAAAGCTAAACCAAATATAGCCCATACAGCTCTCGCACATTTCGAACAAAGAGGATTTATTAAAGCCGTAATAACACAAAACATAGATAACCTTCACAAAAGAGCCGGAAGTAAAACAGTATACGAACTACATGGCAATGCTGCTGGCTTGAAATGTATTAATGATGACAGTAAATATATGATCAAAGATTTTGATTTAACACGTCCACCAAGATGCAAAAAATGTAATAGTATATTAAAACCTGATTTTGTCTTTTTCGGAGAAATGTTGCCTGATTATGATATGTGTATGTCCTTAGAAGCCACTCTAAAGTGTGATGTTATGATAGTTATAGGCTCTACAGGAACTGTATACCCTGCAGCAGCATTACCTTTTCGAGCTAAAGAGAACAATGCCATCATAATTGAAATAAACCCTAGACCATCTGTTTTTACAGACAAAATTACAGATATATTTATTCCTATGACATCAAGTAAAGCAATGAAAAAATTAGAAAATCTTTTGATCAAGTAAATACTTTTTATTATTTATTAGCTAAAAAGTAAGTTCAAGCATGAAAACATATAACTTTCAATCAAATAAATTAGCGGCCGTACTCACGTTAAAATCATTGAGATAGATACAAAAAAATTATTACGCTCTAAACTAAATCAAAGTATTTTTATTTTTACGAAGCATTACATAATTGTCAGCTGTGTCGAATTAATAATTATTATTGTAAAGACAACTACTCTGTAAAAAACTTTTGTCAATCTACATCATTATCTTTTTATTAAGCTGATTAAGATTATCCATCGGAACTCAAATTTTACTTTATTAATTAATCATTTTTACTTTTTTTACATTCAATATTTCACCAGAAAAAAATCTACTACCTATTATTTGAAATTTTTTAGGATTATCGCTTACATAAAATTTCAAGAATTTCTTACTTTTTATGTTTGCAAATAAATGAGATTTCATTAAAGTGTCTTTAACTTCACGTGCAGTAGCTTTCGCAGAATCTATAAGAGCAATATTATTGCCTATATTTTTCTCCAAAGCCTTTTTTAAAAGTGGATAATGTGTGCATCCTAAAATTAAAGTATCAATTTGACGATTTAAAATAGGTTTCAAATATTTCTTCACTATACTGTCTATAATTTCACCACTATTCCAACCTTCTTCAATAAGTGGAACAAGTAAGGGACATACTTGCTGATATACTTTGGCACACTTAAAAATTTTATTTATTTTACGCGGATAAGACTTACTACTTATAGTACCCTCGGTTCCTATAACTCCTATTTTTTTATTTTTTGACGCATATACTGCAGCTTTTGATCCAGGTTCTATTACATCTATAACTGGTACAGGAGAAGTCCTACGCAAAATGGACAATGCAAAAGCAGAAGCAGTGTTGCAGGCTATAACAACTAACTTAACTTTGTGTTTTATCAAAAAATCAATAATTTCCTTTGAATACTTAACTACCATATTTCTAGATTTTGAGCCATAAGGAATGTGAGCAGTATCACCAAAGTAAATAAGACTTTCCATTGGCAAAGCTTTTTTGATAGCAGCCATTACTGTAAGTCCACCGAAACCTGAATCAAAAATTCCTATAGGTCTATTATCTTTATTCTTATTTCCAATTTTTTCTTGCATAATATTTTACTACTCCCTCATATACGGAATTAGCTACTGCAGTCTGAAATTCTTTTGAATTTAATTTTGCTTCCTGCTCATAATTGCTCAGGAAAGCACTTTCAACAAGTACTGCAGGCATTCGCGTTCCTCTCAATACATAGAAGTTTGCTTGTTTCACACCTCTGTTTAAAATTTTCAGCTTATTTTGTGCCTCGTCAGCTATAAATCCACATAACTCTGATGATTCATTCACATATTCATTTAAAGCCATGGAGCCTAGTATATTTTTTACCAAGATTCTTTTTTTTTTAGATTTCTCTTCAAGTTTTAATACAGAATTTTCAAGAATTGCTGTTGTAGCAGCTTCAAAATCAGTTGCTCTATCTGACAAAAAATAAATTTCAAAGCCACTTACATTTCTGTCAAAATTTGCATTACAGTGCACAGATATAAATAAATCAGCCCTATTTTTGTTTGCTATACTTGTCCTTTCTGAGAGAGGAATAAAAGTATCATCTTTTCTTGTAAGAATTATCTCATAGTTGCTATCTCTGCCAAAAATTCTCTTAAGCTCATTGACAATAGCAAGATTTATATCTTTTTCCTTTGTCCCATTTGGGCCAATTGCACCAGGATCATTTCCTCCATGTCCAGCATCAAGCAATATATTTTTTTTAGTTTTACTACAAGGCTCTTCTTTTTTCCACACTCTTCCTATACTACTATACTGCTTATTCACATCACTCAACACAAGGCTTTGGTTATCATCCGCTATTATACTATCTTGCTTAAACTTTACAACTGGCACTTTTTCAAGATCTTCATTGTTTTTATTATCCTCAGCCAAAGATAAAAACTCAATTACTTGCGCTTCTCCATAGTTTTCAGGTGAAGTTAGATCGTTTTTTTCTATACTGCTATTATTTTTGTTTTCAACATTTTCTTCTTTTTGTCCGACAAGAGTAACCTCTTTTAAAGCTGATACATCAATATTTTTAGAATGAACAATATCCACAGATATTACATTTGATTTTTTAAGTATTAACGTTTTAACAAGTTTTGGAATTTGTAAGAGATTAATTCTTACGATGGCAAATCGCCCTTTTGTACTACAAACTATATCAGCAACAACATCGTTATTTACATGTATAACCCTTTTTTGAATTATTCCATTAAGTATTTTTATAATTACAGCCCCTGGAATTTTTGAAACAGTGTAATACAACGGTCTTTCAAGGTGTATAAACAGCAGAGTGGCATCAGTTTTTGTAAAATACTTTAAAGAAGAAATGTTTGGGTTACGTGTTATGGTTAGAACTAAAGACTCAGAATTCCATTTAGAATCAGCTTCAACAATTTTTGCAAAATCTTTTGATGTAATAATTTCAGGCGATATATATATATCGTTTTTGATAAACCTCGACGGAGAAAATATATTTTTTTGCACCCCTTCGAAAACAACATCAGTACTGTTTGCTCTAATATTTATCCTTCCGTTATTAAAATCCATTACTACTTGATAACTTATGGGTTTCCAACTAAGCTTACCACCGTATACATCGGCGATTTCTCTAACAGAAAAATAATTTGTTTGCTCCGATACTCTATAAATATTTACACCTGGAAAAGATTCACCATCAACAATCACATTGATAGCTTGCGATGCAAGATTTTTCTCATCTTTAGCATAGACACAAGTAGAAAAAAACAGCATAGCTAATAAAAATAATAAACAGAGATTTTTTTTCATATAAAAAGAGATTTTATTGCAATTTTTGGGTTTTCTGATGAAAAAATATAACTACCACTAACCAACGCATCTGCTCCGGCATTAACGCAAACCGAATAAGTTTTTTGATTTATTCCTCCGTCAACTTCTATAATACAACTATAATTGTTTTCATCAATAATTTTTCTTAAATCTTTAATTTTTAAAACCATTTCATCCATAAAAAATTGCCCACTAAAACCAGGTTCAACAGTCATTACTAAAGCTAAGTCAACATAAGGAAGAAATTTTATTATTTCAGAAATATGCGTTGACGGCACAATCGAAACACCAGCCTTTATACCTGTTGACTTTATATTTTTTATAAGCTTTTTTTTATCAGCAGAAATTTCACTGTGAAAAGTTATTAAATCGGCTCCAGCTTTTTGAAATTCAAGCCAGTATTTTTCAGGGTTTGTTATCATAAGATGTACATCAAAAAATAGCTTTGTTACTTTTCTCAGAGACTTTACAAATGAAGGACCTACAGTAATATTAGGCACAAAATGACCGTCCATCACATCAATATGTACCCATTCAGCTCCGGCAATTTCTATCATTTTCAAATCATTATATAATGTCGCAAAATTTGCAGATAAAAGTGATGGAGCTACTATATTTTTCTTCATAACATTTCTCCAACTTAAGAACTAGTCTGAAATATATAAGCTAACATTCCCTGCGTCAGTTATGTCAGTATTAGACTCTGGATATTGCTTTACAATGGTATTTGTTTCGTAATCAAAAGGTTTTTCGCCTATTCTTAGCACATTTATAGCTATACCATTTTGTGTTGCCCACATCTGTGCTTCTTCAAGATTTTTATTTACAAAGTTGGGCATAAGAACAATCCCTTTAGGAGGTGGCCCCTTTGAAACTTCAATATTTACAACAGAATTTTTGGCTACTACCTTATCTGCCTCAATGTCTTGGAAAAAAACTACTCCTTTTTCATGCGAAATTGAGTATTTTTGGTAAACCTTACCAATTACCAATCCCAAATTTTTTAAAGTAATATCCGATGAACGAAGAGTTTGTCCAATTAAATTTGGCATAAGAACTATCTCTCTTCCTTTACTTACTGTCACTTTAATTATCCTTCCCTCTCTAACAATCATTCCAGCTGGAGGAGTTTGTCTTAAAATTGTCCCATTAGCCACTTTTTGACTAAATTCTTCTCCATCCTTTTTAAGCGCAAAGCCATTTTCTGAAAGCTTCTCCAGGGCATCATAAAGACTTTTTCCGCTAATGTTTGGAACCACAACTTCTTTTTTGCTATGAACCAAAGCTTTTATAACAATGCTGAAAGTAAAATAAAAAGCAACTATTATAATCGTTGATACAACTAGTAGTTTAAAAAAATTCTTTAACATTTTTATAAGGCAATGCTCCTTACCACGCAACTATACATTTGTATCGTATTTTGATTATCGAGTACTATTCTTTAGAACGTCGTTTATACATTGTAACACGTGTGGATACATCAAACTAGCATAGCTAACTCATGAATTCAAAAAATATAATTAACCCTTATTCGAGACAAACATTTTGGACCGTAATCTTGTTCCAACTTTTTCAATTACTCTCTCAGCCAGTTCTTTTCTTGACTTATTAAAAAATGGTCTACCATTTTTATTTTCTTCAAGCCAATTATCTGCAAATTTACCCGATTTAATATCAGCTAATACCCTATTCATTTCATCTCTAGTGGAATCAGTTATTATTTTTTTCCCTGTTATGTACTCACCATATTCAGCGGTATCAGAAATTGAACGGTTCATTTTACTAAAACCGTTCTTGAATATTAAATCTGCGATAAGTTTAACTTCATGTAAGCACTCAAAATATGCTACCTCAGCTTGATAGCCTGCTTTTACAAGAGTATTAAATCCAGAATTTACTAACTCTACAAGCCCACCGCAAAGAACAACTTGTTCGCCAAATAAATCAGTCTCAGTTTCTTCAGCAAAAGTTGTTTCTAATACTCCACATCTTGTTCCACCTATACCTTTTGCGTAAGCAAGAGCCAATTCCTTTGCTACTCCACTTGCATTCTGCTC